>SGZM01000016.1 GCA_004214065.1 Gammaproteobacteria bacterium
TCTCTTCAACCTTTCTGTAATCTACATCATCTAAATCAAAACCAATTTGTTCTAAGACCGCTTTTCCACTTGGCATTAACCCTTCGCCCCTAAACTCTTTCGAAAAGTCCTTTTGCCTTTCAATTAGTGCAGTGGATACTCCTCTAGAGGCCAGTATATTTGCCAAAGTAGCGCCTCCGGGACCGCCTCCAATAATTGCAATATCAACCTTTTCCACAATAAGTACTTTATAATAATTTCTTTCTAAATAGAGAATTTAATCGAGTAAAACAATAATGACTAAGTACTTAACAACCTTGTGTCTGATTGGTGGAGGCATTCTTCCTGTCTTGGTTGATGTAAATACTTCGCATTTATTAAATCCTGACTGGGACTCTCATGCTAGAGTCCATGAAGCCTGGCGCCTCTCAACTAATTTTTTAGTTTTCTCTTTGGGAATCTTTTTATTGTGGTCTAAGAATAAAGAGATCCTTGCGGGCCTCTTGAGTCTCTGCATTCACTTGGGTTTTGTAATAGCCGCAATCCTGATGCCTTTATATGGGGGAGAGCCTGTAGGTGAAGGTATTCCAGAGCCTGAGATTTTGATGGTCCCTTTCAACGTATTCTTTTTTGGTTCTATGTTTCTTTTACAGGTCACAGTTATTTTTGTTTTATTTAAGAAAAAGAAATTCTCCCTTTCTAATGAATTGAAATAACTGTAGTTTTTAAAACTCGAAAATAAATAAAAAGATTACTGTGTATTGCTTTCGGCTTCTATCCAATCATCTATCAAATTTTCTAAAACAAACAAAGGCACTATTCCCTGGTCCAGTACTATGGAATGAAATTGCTTAAGATTGAATTTATCACCCATTTTATTTTTGGCCCTTTCTCTAAGCTCTAAGATTTTTATCATACCCATCTTGTAGCTAGTGGCTTGAGCAGGCCAAACTATATACCTTTCTATTTCAACCCTTACTTCAGTATCAGACATGCCGGTAGTTTTTTTCATATAGTCCATAGCTTCTTCTCTGGTCCATTTTTTATAGTGCATCCCGGTATCGACCACCAGCCTATTTGCTCTGAACATTTCACTTTGAAGAACCCCTAACTCATCGAAAAGATTTTTTGTCATACCCACTTCAACAGCTAATTGTTCGGAATATAGGGCCCATCCTTCAGTATAGGCTGATGTCCTGTAGCCTAATTTTCTATACAGAGTTAAATCTTCATTCTCTTGATTCAGTGCAATTTGGAAATGATGTCCGGGGACGGCTTCGTGAAATGTTAATGTTCTCATGCCAAATTTTGGCGTCTGTTTAATGTCATATAGGTTTGCATAAAAGACACCAGGTCGAGATCCATCGAGGCTTGGGGCTTGATAGTAGCCTCCAGCAGCTGTTTTTTCCGAATACTCAGGAACAGCCCTAACCTCAACAGGGCTTACAGGAAATTTTTCAAAATAAGGCCTTACATCTTCTTCTGCCTCTATTACCATTTGGTTGTAGTCTTTAATGACAATCTCTTTTCTATCTGGAGTATCGGCATATAAAAACTGAGGATCTTCGTTTAAATCATTCATCATCTCGCCAATTGGCTTATCTATCGTGTAACCCAGCTCCAGAAAGATATCTTTCATTCTGCTTTCAATCCTAGCAACCTCTTTTAGTCCAATCTGATGTATCTCTTCTGCCGTGTAGTCTGTAGTGGTATAAGATTTAAGTCTCAAGGCATAGAAAGCGTCTCCATTTGGAAGTGACCATACGCCATGATGTTGATTGGCATTTTCATAATTTTCTAACATGTAGTCTAAGATTAAACTAAACCCAGGTTTAACCGCTGACTCTATAGTGCGACTCAAGTCTTCGGTGAGGTTATTTATTTTGTCAGGCTCCAGATCTATTTCTTTTAATTTTTTTATATATACCTGCATTAAGGGGTTCTCAGAATCTTTATAGGCCAGCTGTTCTTTTAGCTGACGAATTACATGATCAAAAACATATACTGGAGCAAATATTCCTAATTTTTTTTGTTCTTCTAGCCATAAAAGGTTTGCCCGAAGAGCATCATCAAACATTTTCACTCTTTCAATATAATCAGTAGCCTCTCTTTCATTTCTAATTGGATGTGTATCCGTCATGAACTCCACAAGGTTTAAGTGATTGCCACTTATTTGATTAAATGGATAGGAGTGATATCTAAAGCTTTCAAATCTCTCAATATCTATTTCAGTGTCGAATATTGCTATCTCATGGGTAATTTTTTGATTTTTAGTTAAACTATCAACATCGTAATTTTTAAGAATTTTTAACCTTTCTAAATTTTCTAAGTAAGTTTCTTTCCCATCCTCAAGTGAAGAAATAGATAGTTTCTGATTATGTTTTGATATGAAATTAAATCCATCAAATATACCCAGGTACGTCATATATTCTGGTGAATCAGTTATGCCCACAACTAATTCTTTGGCTAGATAGTGGTCTATTGAATAAGGTTTCTTGGAGAATAGATTCATCAGATAAAGTGAAGCAACAATCAGCAAGATCAAGACAAAGAATCCAAGATATTTGAGTGTTATTTTCATTTGTATCTCCTTTATATAGAAAGTTTTCTATATTTGAACGCTCCCTATATTTGCTGCTCAAAATTATTTGAGCAAGTGAAGCTAATTCTTAGATTTATTATAGAATGAAAAGATTAACCCGATAATATATTTGAATTATGGAATTTTGGTTTTTAATAGCTAGTTCGGCCTTATCTTTTGTTGGCATGTTGTTCCATGGAATATTGGGCCAACAAAAATATATGGGGAATATTAATAATAGCGAATTACAGTCTCTGACTAAATCACTCAGCCTAGTTAGTTGGCATGTTTTTACTATATTTCTTTTTGTGAGTTCAGTGACTTTATTTTATGTTGCATTTAATCCCGCAATATACATTGCCGCGTACCCCATAATTGGTATTAATATCCTAGGCTCTATCCTATTTTTATTGCTTGGGCTGATCGGGCATAAACAATTATTAAGCATGCCCGGTGCTTATCTAATGGGCTTTACGGCATTATTCGCCTACTTGGGACTATAATAAATTATATATTTTCTTAAAAAAACTTAACACGGAGGTGTTGTATGAAGTATTTAGCAGTTTTGATTTTTTCTTTTTCAATGTCTTTAAAAGCAGATATCTATGAAATAAGAGACTATACAATTGAAGAGGAATGGTTCGATGCATATGTTTATTGGGCAGAAAATCATTTTATGCCTTATGGCAATGAGCGAATAGACATAATTGACTTTTGGGTCAGCACTGGAAAAGAGGCAATAGTCGAGGGTACTAATCCTATCGTATCACCTAATGGCCAGCCTAATGTGACTTGGGTAGCAAGGTACAAGAGCCGAGAGGATAGAGATGCATTTTTTGCTAACCTCGATGTTGATCCTGAGTGGGAAAAAGTCTGGGCTAAGCATCCCAATCCAGATGCTTATGTACACTCCAATGCTAGATTTTTTGGTTCAATAAAATAAGTCTTAAGGACCATAACGATTAAAGTGATTTGTACGGTTTGCTTGGGTTCCGACACTGAACTTTCTCATTTAATAGAAGGAAAAGAATATTTTAAATGTAACTTCTGCGACGTATTATTTTTAAGTTCTAAAGACCGCTTAGACCCTTATGCAGAGAAAGATAGATATTCTCAGCACAAGAACGATATTTATGACCCTCAATACAGAAAATTTCTATCAGCCTTATACCATCCACTAACCCAGAAGCTAAAGCCTGACATGAAGGGATTGGATTATGGATGCGGTCCTGGTCCTGCACTTGCTGAAATGTTTAGAGAGGATAACTACACTATAGATATATACGATCCTTATTTCTTTCCAGATAAATCCCTTCTAAATAAAAAGTATGACTTCATCGCGTGCACTGAGACGGCAGAGCACTTCTACGAACCTAATAAAGAATTCATGAGGCTTGATTCGCTCTTAGAGAAGGGAGGGTGGCTAGGGGTAATGACAAATTTTTACAATGATTCTATAGACTTTGAAGATTGGTATTATAGAAAAGATCCGACCCATGTAGTTTTTTATACAGAACAAACCCTGGAGGCGATTGCTTTAATGATGACCTGGAGTATAGAAATACCCGCTAATAATGTTGTTTTATTTAAAAAATAATTGTGTTTGAATCTAGTTCTATAAACAACAAAGGGGATAAAAATGTTTAGTCATATAATGGTAGGGGCAAATGATATTGAGGAGTCTAAGAAATTTTACGACAGCACTTTAGGTGTATTAGGGGCGGAGCCGGGAGTGCTTTCTGTTAACCCTACGGGACATAAAAGATATATGTATTTTTTAGACGGAAACGTATTTCTTATATCTGAACCTATAGATGATCAAGAAGCTACAATTGGAAATGGGAGTACTATCGGTTTTGCTGTTAAGAGCCCTGAACAGGGTGATGAGTGGCATGAAGCTGGTTTAAATAGTGGCGGCACTACATGTGAAGACCCTCCTGGAATGAGAGAAGGGATGGGGATGAAACTTTACCTTGCTTATCTCAGAGATCCTTCAGGAAACAAACTTTGCGGAATCCTTAATTTATCTTAATCCGCATGGAATTGGAGCTTGAGCAAGCCAAGCTATATTTCGAAACTCAAGGAGACAAAAGTAATCCGCCTCTGGTACTTTGGCACGGGGCGGGTTGTACCCTTAGAATGTGGGATTATGTTGTAGAAGAATTAAAAAAAGATTTCTTTACTATCGCCTTTGACATTCGCGGGTCTGGAGGCAGTGTAAACTCAGATACGAATACAAATTCTTTTTCTTTTGAAAGATACTCGCAAGATTTAAATAACATTCTGGATTACTTATCTATAGAAAGAGCCCATATGTGGAGCATGGCTTGGGGCACAAGAGCTGCGATTGCCTATTCATCTTTATTTTCTAATAAAGTTATTTCAGCAGTATTTAGTGATGCAAGTATAGGTGAGGCTGATGTAGAGGAACAAAAATTAGGCTTAAAAAGGGCATTAGAAAAACAGGTCGAATCGGGAATAGACAGATATCCACTCCCCAAAGACTGGAATGTTCATTTAAATAAAGAAAGTGCAGCATCATCACTTGGAGCGGCTGCAAAGTTTGATTTGTCCTCAGCACTTGATGGTATCAGTTTTCCATTTTTAGTGATGACAGGAGATCACGATCCTAATTTATCGTCTAGTAAGGACATAGCCAACAGTTCATCCACTGGACAACTTAGAATTTTAAAAAATGTGGGTCATGGCTCAATACTTCAGAGGCCAGATTTAACCCTGAATAATTTCTTAGACTGGCATACGCAAAATAAAAATAAATATGCTTAAAGATAAAACAATATTAATAACTGGCGCTGCTAATGGATTAGGTAAAGCTTGGGCTGAGAATTTTTGTAAGGAGGGTGCGAAAGTTTTTGCATGTGATGTGGATGGAGAAGGTTTAAGTGCCCTAGAAGATCAAGGCATAACAACTCAAATTTTAGACGTCTCAGTGTCTGATGAAGTTAAGTCTTTTGTAGACTCTGCTCTAAAATCAACAGGCAGAGTAGATGTTTTATTCAATAATGCGGGTATGGGTTTTGGCCATAAAGTGGATAGTTTTCCGGATGGAATATTTGAACATCATGTTGCCGTTCATCTGTTTGGAACCATTTATGGCATGAGATACGCCTTGCCAGTCATGCAAGAGCAAGGGTATGGCAGGGTCATAAATACTATTTCTAGAAATGCTGAGACGAATGTTCAAGGCACTTCAGCTTATGCGGCTGCTAAGGCAGGCGTGTGGGCCGCTTCACGAGTTGCTGCTAATGAAAATCGTGATCAAGACATCCTCATTAATATGATTATTCCTGGACCAACAAATACAAAAATATGGGGTAAGGATATGCCTCATCTTCAAAAACCAGAGGACACTTTTCCAACAGCTAAATTACTGGCCTCGCTGGAAATAGGAGGCCCAACGGGGAAGGTTTTTTGGGATGAAAAAGAATATCCGATGTTTAATGACGAAAATGAAATACTAAAATAAAGGAGTCCAGACAAGAGATAATAAAAAACCCTTCTGCTTAAAATAAACAGAAGGGTTTTTCTATTTATCTTTTAATTAACTTGGAATACTTTAAATTTCAAAGTTCCTTCCATAAGATCAACAGTGCCTTGCGCATGGTTTATAACGCCATTATTGAGAGTATCAAAAGAATACATTGTGACTATTTTACCTTCACGACTCCATGAGCCCTGCAATGAAGCCATCTGCAACTCACCGTCTTGATTGATGGTTCTTGCCTGTCCTGTAAACTCTCCTGACATACCATCATCTGCACTTACATTGAAATTGTGAGTTAAGTAAACTTTTCCGTAGCCTTCTCCAACTATCCCTTCAGAAGTGATGGTGCTCTCGCCATTACCTGCAGTCCAAGAAGTCATTTTAAAGTTTGCCGGAAAGCTTTCTCCGCTTACATCAAAAGTAAAAGCACTTTGTGACATGACAATAAATAGAGAAGCTATCACTCCAGCTACAATTTTATTTTTTATAATATTTAACATAATTTTATCCTTTAAGATTATTGGCTAGCTCAATCTAGCCAATACATACTTTAATAGGTCTAATTTTATTCACAACAAAAAAAATGGGCCCTGAAGCCCATTTTTTAAATACCTTTAAACTTTACTATTTAGGTTCTGCACTCGGCTGATAATCGTAATATCCTTCTGTGGGTATCATGAGATGAACATAAGGAGAACCCTTAAACATAACGTACGGCGCGCCAGTGTTAAAGTCAGTAGTTTGAGATTCAATAGTTGAGGGGTCTTTTGGTAAAAGCATTAAATGGGGACCGGATTCTATAAAATGAATAGGATTTGATCCCTCTCTATCACCCTCAGAATAAGCTCTAAAGTTATCAACTCCTGTATCACCATGAAGCATCCATAACCACCCATCGCTGTCCATTTTTGGGATAGTATTATTCATATAAGCATCTACCCAAGCTAACGAAGCCGCATCTCCGCAAGCGGGATTAGCATCATGAGGGGTATTGAATCCACCTTCGGGCATTGGGTTGAACGCCACGCAAACCCAACCATTTGAACCTTCTCTTAAAACTTCGCCATTTGCACCTTTGACAGTCGCAAAATCTCCAATAAAGTCTGGTGCTGCTGTTGAGTAGGCCCATATTTGCCATTCGGCTGAAGTGTGGGCAACAGCTGGTTCTTTTGCATACACTCCAACGCTTATAAAAGCTGCTAGAAAACTTGTAATAATTAAATTTTTAAACATTTTTCCTCCAATGATTAATTTGTTATGGTCAGTATATCGTTTCACACAATAAAGGAGAATATTATGAAATTTTTGAAATTAAGCTTAGCGATAATCATATCTGCGCTTTTTTCTTTGACTGCACTAGCCCACGATCCAAAAGGGGAATCGTTTAAGCTTTCAGGAAAAATTACCTCAGTAGAGCTAACTGATGGAGGTGGAACTATTACGGTTTCTTCAGAAGCAGGGAGATATGGGAAGGTTTTCTTAACTTACAATGTTACTCTTAATCCCGCATTACCTGATCAAGGCTATTTTTCTGGAAGAGGAGTAGGATTTAATGACGGAGCAAGGCAGGCAGGATCTAGGCAAGGCGTTTTTAGAAGAGAGGGAGCAATCATGAAGTTTTGGTCGCTGGATGATGTAACTGACGGCAATATGAACTATTGCGAAACAGTTATGAATCTAGAGACGGAAACTGTAGAGATGACTTTCTATCCATTTTAAAGTTTCCTAGTAAAAAGCCCTCCTTTTGGAGGGTTTTTTTTAAGTTTAATGAAATTGTTTTAAACTAATTGAAGTGAAACTCAACAGACTAAGTTTAATTCTGGCTTTTGCCTTGCTTTTTTCTTGTAGTGAAAAGCAAGATGTAAGTCTCGAGAATTTCAGTATCAATGACGATGTTTTTACGTCCGGTGAGTCTTTAACTTCTTTAGCCTTTGGATTGCACGATTTAGAAGCAATTACTGCTGATCAAAGAACCCTTTTGATTGGAGTCCACGGAAGCAACAGTAGAGGTTATGAATGGGTTTATCCGTTACAGGTTCTTGATAAAGATACCAATTTAATTTCATTTTTCCGTTGGAATGATAAAGGTTGCCCAGAACCCTCAGCAACCTTACTCTTAGAGATTATAAAGAGCAAAATAGACCATAACCCTAACTTTGAAAGAGTTGTATTATTGGGTCATAGCTATGGAGGGCTTCTAGTGACAGCTTTTTCTGAAGCTTGGGATTTAGAATTGCCATTAGAAATTCATTCTATTGCCAGCCCCTTGAAGGGTATGGGAGGGCTGTCTTCGATATGTGAATATAACTCGCCTAACTCTTTGTCGGCAGGAACAATTCTCTACCAATGGAGAACAATTCAAGCTCTGGATGGCGCTTTTAAAGACTTAGATTTTGATCCTCAAGTAGTAGAGATTAACAATAGTATAGTTACTAGATTGCCAGAAACATACAAAGGAAATAAATTAGGCCATAATTGGTCTATTAGCTGGGTGGCCGACGAAATTCTTAGCTTCAATCAATAGGGGAAGTAAAAATGTTAAAGTTAATTAAGTTAAGTGCTTTGGCGTTACTGTTGCTATTAACAATCGTCCTGATAAACACTCTTACTCACAACCCTAGTAGTGACAATGATTTAAAAAAAATAGCTATTGATTTTGATGAAAGTAGGGCAATTATTAACTTATCAGATTCAATCAAATTTAAAACTATTTCTGGTCAGAATCGGTCTCAGCAATCTATCGAAGAATTTGAATCATTTATTCAATGGTTAAAAAAGAGTTATAAGCTTGTAACTGAAAATACTTCGCTAAAGAGATTAAATGACACACTTTTATTCAAGTGGGAGGGTTCTAATCCAAACTTAAAGCCTATTTTAGTGACTGGTCATTATGATGTGGTGCCAGTTATACCTGGAACAGAAGGAAGTTGGACAGAACCTCCCTATTCTGGAAACGTCGACTCTGAATATGTCTGGGGGCGTGGTGCGCTAGATGATAAAAGTGGCGTGATTGGCATCATGGAAGCAGTGACTTATCTAATGGAGGCAAACTTTAAACCAACTAGGACTATCTATTTGAGTTTTGGGCACGATGAGGAGATAGGAGGAGTAAACGGTGCTGCTGAGGTCGTAAAATACCTTTCTAAAGAAGGTGTCCAGCTAGAATGGTCTTTAGACGAGGGTTCTTTTTTGCTTGAAGGTTTTATCCCGGGAGTTGATAAGCCAGTAGCTGCAATTAATGTCGCTGAAAAAGGAAGTGTGACTTTGCAGGTGGTAGGAAAGGCAGTTGGAGGTCATTCTTCAATGCCAACTAGGAGCTCAGCAGTTGGGCATCTATCTAAAGCTTTAGTTAAGCTAGATGAAAATAGGATGCCAGGCGGATTAGAGGGTTTAACTCTGGCCATGTTTGACGAAATAAGCAAGCACATGCCTTTTGTTTATAAGATTGCTTTCGCTAATCGTTGGCTCTTTGGAGGTGTTATTGACTCTTATTTATCTCAAGCTCCAGCTACTAATGCAATGCTTAGGACAACAACTGCTCCTACTATGCTTTCAGCAAGCGTCAAAACAAATGTTTTGCCTATTGAAGCAATTGCTATTGTTAATTTTAGGATTCATCCACAGAATTCTGTTGAGGATGTTTTTGAACATGTTAGAGGTCTTGTAGAAAATGAGAATGTAGAAGTTAGGGCATTATCCTATTCAGGTAGACCCGCAAGCCAAGTTTCAAGTTGGGAGTCTAGAGGATACAAAGTAATAGAAAGTTCAGTTAAAGAAATTTTTGGTGATGTTATTGTCGCGCCTGGTTTAATGATTGCCGGATCTGACACTAGACATTATGCGAAAGTCGCTGACAATTCTTACAGATTCAATCCATTTCCTTTATCAAATAAAGAGCTTGCTGGTTTTCATGGAACAAATGAGAGAATAAAAAAGAAAGACTTTTTAGATGGTGTAAGAGCATATATTAGGATAATTGAAAAAGGTTCTTCGACTTAGTTTTATGAAAATAATCGAAACTTTATTCCAAAAACATAATATTAATTATGGCTGGGTAATGGTTCTGGTTGTTTTTGTCTTAAGTGGGCTTGCTTTTGGTACAATGGCATCAATTTCTGTATTCTTGAAGCCGGTGTCTTTAGAGTTTGGATGGTCTAGAGGTCAGACTTCTTTTGCCTATACTGTTGCATCATTTGCTTCGGCTGCATTTGGAGTTTTCTGGGGCCAGGTTGCTGATAAATATGGAACTAGATGGTTCGGCTTTGTGGGTGCAATTTGTATGAGTTTGACCTTATTTACCTTAAGTGGCCTGAATTCCATACTCCAGTTTTACCTCCTTTATTTTGTATTTGGAGCAATGGGATGTGCTCTTTTGTTTTCACCTTTATATGCAAACGTAGGGTTTTGGTTCAGAGAGAATCCAGGTCTAGCCCTTGGTCTAGCTGCCTCTGGAGGAGCGATAGGCCAGGCTTTTATACCTCACCTCAGCGGAATACTGATTGAGAGTTCAGGCTGGAAGGCTGCTTATGTTGATTTAGCAATTATTTATATCCTGATTGCTGTGCCTATTTCTTTTTTGATCAAAGAGTCACCTTGGAGAATTAGTGCAAGATCAGATGAACAAGCTGAAGACACTGATTTTCCGCTTTCTGAGAAAGAAGTAGTTGCATGGATAAGTTTTGCTGTGATTTTCTGCTGCGTCTGCATGTCTATACCCATAATGCACTTGGTACCCTTACTTACGGATAAAGATTTCTCTCTTGAGTTTGCGACTTCAGTATTGATGTTACTTATGTTTTGTGGGGCTTTCGGAAGAATACTTGGAGGAATGCTAGGAGATTATATTGGAGCTTTGCCTGGTTATATTATTATGTCATTAGGCCAAACAATTTTTGTGGTTTGGTTTCCTCATCTTATCTCTCCAGCAACAATTTATATCATGGCGGCTTTGTTTGGCTTTACTTATTCTGGAGTCATGTCCAGTATTTTAGTTTGCACACGAATGATGGTTTCCGCAAAGTACGGAGCAAGAGCCATGAGCCTGACCTCTTTTTTTGGATGGATTGGTATGGGAGTAGGTGGTTTCTTAGGAGGTTATTTCTTTGATGTTTATGGTGACTATAATTGGGCTTTTACCTTTGCAGGAATTATGGGAGTAATTAACTTAGTAATACTCTCTCAGTTTTGGTTACGCATCAGAAATGTTAATAAAGAACTTTTGAATACTTAACCTTATTTTTTGTAAAAGAGTATACTGCGAGCGCATTTTCTATGAAGCTTACCTTTAATTGAACTATTTCAGTTTCAGTTGGCAAATTTCATCTTGGAAGCCAACAAAAAAAATAACATGTCATTTAACAAACTAGGTCTTTCAACTGCACTTCTTAAAGCCATTCAAGATAAGGGATACATTAAGCCTTCTGAAATCCAAAAAGAGGCAATTCCCGAAATTCTAAAAGGAAATGATATTTTGGCAGGAGCCCAAACAGGAACAGGCAAGACGGCTGCCTTTGCTCTGCCGATCTTACACACGTTACAAAATGCCGAATCAAAAAGACGCAGGGTAAGAGTTTTGGTTCTTGTCCCCACCAGAGAACTCGCTTCTCAAGTTGGAGAAAGTTTTAGGGATTATGGCAGTAATTTAAGATTTAGGACTTCAATCCTTTACGGCGGTGTGAGTATCAACACACAGATAGATAAGATTAAAAAGGGGGTAGACATAGTTGTCGCTACACCAGGAAGATTGCTTGATCACTTAAATCAAAAAACTTTAAATCTTTTTGAGCTGGAAACCTTTGTATTGGATGAAGCTGACAGAATGTTAGATATGGGATTTATACGTGATATTAAGAAGATATTGAAATATCTACCGGAAGAAAAACAAAATCTTCTTTTTTCTGCAACATTTCCCAATGAAATAAAGTCTCTAGCAGATAGTCTTTTGAATTCTCCAAAGCGGATCCAAGTAAAATCTAATAATTCAACAGCAGATAAAGTGGAACAGGTTGTTTACCCTGTAGATAAATCCAGAAAAAGAGAATTATTAGCCCATTGCATCAAGGAAGAGAATTGGTTTCAGGTATTAGTATTTTCTAGAACAAAACACGGAGCTAATAAATTAGCTCAACAATTAAATAAAGAAGGAATAGACGCCGATGCATTGCATGGAAATAAATCCCAGGCTCAAAGAACTAGAGCTCTAAAAGATTTCAAGGACTCAAAAACACAGGTTTTAGTTGCAACTGACATTGCAGCACGCGGCATAGACATAAGCCTTTTACCTCATGTTGTTAATTTTGATTTGCCTTATGTGCCCGAAGACTATATCCATCGTATTGGAAGAACAGCACGAGCAGGTCAAGAAGGAAAGGCGATTTCTTTAGTAAGTGCAGACGAGCATAAGCTCCTGTTTGATATAGAGAAGCTGCTTAAATCGCCAATTCCTAGGGAGACTATTATAGGTTTTGAACCAACTCAAAATCTAAGTACTGATGCACCAAAGTCGAGAGGACCATCAAGAAAGAAACAAAATAGTTCTAGGACATCAAAAAAAGGCTCACCCAGAAGCAAGACTTCATGGAACAAGAGAAAAAATAAAAATAAAGCTTCTAAAAATAATCGAAGATCTTAACTGTATTTTTTTCGCTGAACACCTCCTGTATTATGAGTTTTAACTTGTGAAATGAATAACAAAACAACCAAATCAAAAATTAATCTTATGGCTCTTAGTAAGAAAGAGCTTGAAGATTATTTTATTTCTATAGAAGAAAAACCTTTTAGAGCAACTCAAATTATAAAGTGGGTTCATCAGAGAGGCGTTTCTGACATATTTGAAATGACAGATTTGTCCAAAGACCTGCGAGAAAAACTTAAACAAGATTGTGAGATTCGTGTACCTGAAGTCGTCTATGAAAAACTATCTAAAGATGGAACCAAGAAATGGGTTATTAAGGTAGGTGAAAAGGATTTAATCGAAATGGTCTTGATACCAGAAAAGAATAGAGCAACCTTGTGTGTCTCTTCGCAAGTAGGGTGTGCGGTAGATTGCAGTTTCTGCGCAACAGGAAAACAAGGCTTTTCAAGAAATTTAGATCTAGATGAAATTATTGGTCAAGTTTGGGTAGCTGCAAATTCTTTTGGATTACCCAGAGAACCGAACTCAAGACATATTACAAATGTCGTCATGATGGGAATGGGAGAACCATTGCTTAATTTTGAACCTGTCGTGAATGCCATGCACTTAATGACAGATGATAATGCCTATGGGCTTTCAAAGAGAAAAGTTACTTTAAGCACCTCCGGTATAGTTCCAAAAATAGATGATTTAAGTAAGGTGAGCGATGTTGCTCTCACAATATCCTTGCATGCGCCTAATGATGAACTGCGCAATGAGTTGGTTCCCATTAACAAAAAATATCCTATTCAAGAACTGTTGGATGCAGTTAAGCGTTACGTAGACTCATGTGACGACAAGAGAGTAACAACTATCGAGTATATTCTTATTGACGGCATCAATGACGAGCTGTTTCATGCTGAAGAATTAGCTGAATTATTAAAACAATTGCCTAGCAAAATAAACTTAATTCCATTTAATGCTTTTGAAGGTTCGGAGTATCTAAAGCCTTCAGGCAATAGAGTTAAAAGATTTCAAAAATATCTTCAAGACGAGGGTTATGTAACAACTATTCGATCCACAAGAGGTGATGACATCATGGCAGCTTGCGGTCAGTTGGTTGGACAAGTTAATGATAAAACTCGCAGGAAAGAGCGGGCTCAAAAAAATCAAATCAAGACTAAGGCAATCTAGTGTTAAGTAATGTAGCGGTAATAGGCGCTGGAGTATCTGGTCTGACCGCTGGTTATGCATTGAGAAAAAATGGTATAGAAGTAGATGTATTTGAAAGGTCAGAATCTATAAAAGAATTTGGAGCAGGTATCACCCTTTCTAAGAATGCCACTATTCTGCTTCAAGAAATTGGACTAATGGGATCTCTGTCTTCTGTGAGCCATAATCCTATGGACTCTTACATTCGTGATTACAAGAAGGCTAAGGTCATACAATCAAAGACTTTCGATAAAGACTTTATCACTTTAGATAGACGAGACCTTGTAGCAACATTAGCGACTAGATTTGAAGACATCGGCGGCAGTATCAATTTTGATTGTGAAGTTAAATTAGTTGATCCCATAGTAGGAGAGATCTCAATTTCCAATCAGGAAAAAAAGACCTACGATTTAATCTTAATTTGTGACGGGATTCAGTCCTCTTTAAGGAGTTCTTATTTTGACACCCAACAACCTCAATTTACAAATTATGTGGCATGGAGGGGAATGACCACAATTGAAAATCTCCCTAAATATGAAGGAAGTGACAAAGTTAATGTTTACTACGGACCCGGAGGTCATTGTGTTCATTATCCAACCGGTCGGGAGAATCTTATTAATTTTATTGCCATTGAATATAATGAAATTTGGTCTGAAGAGTCTTGGAAAACAGAGGGTAGTAAATCTGAATTTCTTAATTGCTTTAAGGGATGGAATGAAGACTTGCTCTCGATGTTTAACTCAGCACAAGAAATCTATAAATGGGGAATATTTGAGAGGGCTCTCCCAAAAACTTTATATCGGGACAAGTGTGTCCTTTTAGGAGATGCCGCCCACCCTATGGTTCCATTTCTTGGACAAGGTGGATGTCTGGCTATTGAAGATGCCTACTGCTTAATGTCTCTCTTAATGGGAGATAAAGATATTAATAAAGCTCTTAGGCAATACGATAAATTGAGGAACAGTAGAGTTAGCTGGATACAAAAAAGATCTAAATTTCAGGGTATATTTAATCATGTATCTAATCCTTTACTGGTAACTATAAGAAATTTTATTACGAAATTAATTATGAATAGTAGCGTAACTAAACTTCATTCATATAATCTTATAAAAGAAATCTCTAAAGTTAAAACTGTATAAATGAGAAAAGTACCACTAGGAACAACAATTGCTTACGGCTTGCCCGGGTTAGGTGCGGGTTATATGTATCTATTGATGAGCCTGTACGTCATGAAATTTTCTACTGACGTACTTCTTATTGCACCAGCCGTCATGGGAGTCATTTTTAGTGTATCAAGGATATGGGATGCTGTTTCAGATCCCATTGCAGGATACCTAAGTGACAGGACCACATTCAAATTTGGTAGAAGGCGAACTTGGATGCTATTGAGTTTTATCCCTATTTCATTTGGATTTTTGGCAGTTTTTTCACCACCCGAATCTATGCAAGGTTCATCTCTAGACCTTTGGATGATGATTGCAATCTTGAGTTTTTATTCAGCTATTACTCTATTTAATGTACCTCATATGGCTTTAGGAGCAGAGCTATCTGAGGATTATCATGAAAGAACCAGACTTTTTGGTGTAAGACATATAGGTTTCACTTTAGGTTCAATTCTATCTTTAGTTTCAATGAGCCTTTTGATTAGTGAAGAAAACAGCCCCACAGGGGATGTAAGAGAGTTGGCTGGTAACTTAGCTTTTTTTGCAGTTGCTGCCATGTCATTGATGATATTTTTCTCAGTTTCTAGACTTAAAGAAAATCCAGAATTCCAAAATAGGGTGAATAAGAATCCTTTTAAAGCGTTCAGGGATGTTTGGGTTAATCCTCATGCCAGAATATTAATAATAGTTCTATTTATTGAAAATCTTGGTGGCGCAGTTATAGGAGTGCTTACCTTATACGTTACTCAATATATTGTTGAAGCACCTGCCTGGGCTCCTTTAATCATCTTTGCATACATGCTTCCGTCAGCTTTATCAGTTCCGCTCTGGATACCCCTCTCCAGAAGATTTGGAAAAATAAGATTATGGGTCTTTAGTCTAGCCCTTACAGGAATTTCTTTTGGTGGAATCTTTATTATTCCTTTTTTGGACTCTGTTACAGATAGATTGATTGTTATGTTTATAGGAGCGGCCTTAGGTGGAATGGCTTCAGGGTGTGGCGGAGCAATTGGTCCTTCAGTGAAAGGTGATGTTATTGATTATGATGAATACCTAACAGGAGAGAGGAAAGAAGGTTCCTACTTTGCTGCACTTAACTTTGTTTTTAAAAGCGCAACAGGGATTATGCTTCTTGTGACTGGTTTTGTTCTCCAGTTTTCTGGATTTATCCCCAATCAACCTCAGACAATGGAAGTAAAGATTGCTTTGATTAGTCTCTATGGTCTAGTGCCTTTAGTTTTTTATAGTTTGGGGGCATATCTTTTATATAAAAAATTTAAGTTTGGTGAAAAAGAACACGCCGCCATTAAACAGCAGATACAAGCAAGGGTTTAAATGGCCAGTTTTTTGAAATGGCTTTTATTCATCTTAGTTTTCTTTACTACAATTATTATTCCAGCAATCTTTTTGGAAACGCCATTTTCTAAATATGGAGAAATGGCATTAGCGTGGGCAGGAGAAAATACTCTTTATACTTCGATTGTAGTAGTAACCGCATTAACTGTAGATGTATTTCTGCCTGTTCCAAATGGACTAACAAATACTTTAGCAGGAGCCAGCTTGGGCTGGGCTCTTGCTAGTGTCGTTGTATGGATAGGTTTAAATTTAGGAGCAGTATTTGGTTATCTTGTAGGTAGATATGCTGCAAGGCCTTTAGCTAAAAAGATAGTAGGTAGCGATGATTTAAAAAAAGCTGAGGATTCTGCTAGAGATATTGATGTCATGGGTCTAATTCTTGCTAGGCCAGTCCCTGCTTTTGCCGAACTAAGTACACTTGCTGCAGGAATAACTAAAATGCGCTTCTCAAGATTTATCTATGTAATGACTTTTTCTAATGTGGGAGTGGCAGTAGTGTTTTCTGGGCTTGGAGCGGCAGCATTGTCAAGCGGCTCTTCAACCCTGGCTTTTTTTGGAGCGGCTATATTGCCTGCTTTACTATACTTTTTTTATATAAAATTTACTCAAAAGACCTGATAAATATTCAGATCATGAGTTATTAGATATAAAGGTTTCAATTTGCTCTTCAATCTCATCTGAATGAGTTGCATGCATCATGTGATCTCCTCCCAATACCTTATATAAAAGGGAGTCTTTTATTTTCTTATTGGCAAATTGAGCATGTTCTATATCAACATTTTTATCTTCATCTCCATGAATAATTAGGGTGGGAGCAGAGATACTTCCATAAGGAATGTTTAGATTAGTGAATTGTTTATAATCATTCTTAATTCCATTCCTTCTTCGACTAATAGGCCATATAGACCAAACAATTCTTTTGAGTTTATTAATGTTTTCTTGCTTCGATAGCAGTCTAGTTCTGTTATCTTCATTAGGAAGCATCATTGAGGCTAGCCTATTGGCATCGAAAAATGACATGTACGCAAGTTGTATAAAAAGATCCATATCCCATGCTTTGATTAACTCTTCATCTTCTTTAGTAAAATCTTGAGAGTGCGTAACCGCTTCAAATAGTATCAATCCGTAAGTGTTTTCTGGATATTTTGCAGCAAAATGCATTGCTGATGGGCCTCCACCAGACACCCCCATAACAAAAACTTTATCAATTTTCATTGCATCTATAAGTGCTTTGAAGCATTGAGCTTGCTCTTCAGGGCTTCTGCCTGAAGAAATGTCCGTACCGAGATAACCTGGCCTAGAAGGAGTTAATACGCAGTAGTTTTCCCCTGCATCAATCGTCTGATCAAAACCTCCTGGTGATCCATGAATATATAATAATACTGGGCCACTATCTCCTTGTGCCTTATATTGGATCCAACCAAGATAAGTAATAATTTGCATAGAACTAAACCTCAATTTAATCAAGGTCAGATGTTTATATAAAAAATAAGGAATAAACCCTAAGACTTTAAAAAAACTATAGTAAAAAAAATAAAGCAATATTAATTAAGACAGAAAATAAATCGGTTTTTTTTAAGGTTTAAGGATTCCAATAGACTCTTTATTAGGATCAAATTCAGCTGGTGAAACGCTGGAACCATCATGCCCTCCGAGTGTGCCAAAAGAACTAAAACCTAATATGTGTTTTTGTTTCTCAGTTACCTTTTTAAGTACCTCTTCTCGAATACTATACTGATGATTTTCTTGCGGTTTTACCCAAGGCTGCAGGAAGGCTGTAGAAATATTGCTTCGAATAGAACCAGATCTATTCAGGCCATTACCATGCCATAATCTTCCTTCCCAAACAATTGCTGTTCCCTTAGGGGCTGTAAGAGAAAGAGCTTTATTTTGAATTTCTTCACCGTTTGCCGTTCGGTAATCTATGAGAGGCCATTTATGAGATCCGGGTATAAGTCTAGTTCCTCCATTCTCAGGAGAGTTGTCTGAGATTAAGTACATAACATTCGCCATGAAAGGGAAGTCCATTGGGTGAGGTACTAAGGGCCATTGGTCTTGGTGAAGTGCCATTTTCTCATTACCACTTCCATTCATGTGCGCTCCCATTGAACAAAGACAGACTCTGTCTCCAATCAGATGCTGAATGAGAGGTAGTATTTTTGGATGATCGATTAGTTTCAAAAAACAATCACCTTTGTTAATGAGATTCCATACCAGTCTACTGACCTTTTCCTCATCAGCAGATTGCACACCAAGTCCCTCATCGCCTCTAACTTTTGACCCTACTTTATGCTTTTCTTCGCCCAAGAATTGCTCATTTAGTCGTTTGTCCATTTCATCAACTTCATCTTCGCTTAAGACATTGGCAATTAAGGCCATGCCATACTTGTCTAGATGGGTCTTTGCTTCTTCAATATCCTCAGTCAGAGGAGGATACTCTAGGGTTGTAAGATTCATTTTTTTATATTCATTTTTCAGTAGGTTTAAGTTCTTTTATTCTTTCAGGTTCAATATCTATGAGATAGTCCATGGAGCTTTCTATTCTTCCATAGGCATTCCACACTTTGAATCCAAGTCTGGACTTCAGTTTTTCAGAGCAAGAGTCCCAGAGATCTCTATCTAGGCCAAGCGTTTGATTTTCTTGTTGTCTGAACTGTGGTGAACAGAAAGTTGTAAGCACACCCAGCCTATCCGTATTCCCTATATTGGCTCCTGTTCCATGCCAAAGCCTTCCATCAAAAACCATCAATGAGCCTGCTTTGGCTTCAGGTTGATTGATTGGGTAGGCGCTTTGATCATCTTGATTAGGGTGTGCCCCGGTTAGATGAGACCCGGCCACTACTTCTGTTGCTCCATTAGTTGAAGAGAAGTCTGATAGCATCCACATGCAGTTAGCTACAACTGGCGGTGATATACCAAGAGACGGATCCGGATCTATAAAATTTGTGTCGGCCTTTCTTGATATTTCAGAGGGTCTTATATAGTTTTCTCCAGCTCTAACAGGCTGAGGCATCCACCATTGGTCAGTATGCAAGCCCATTCTTACTCCACCAGGTTTAGCTATATTTGCTGAATGAGTGGATAGAATAAAATCACCACCCAATATATGACCAACCAGTTCATCAACTAAAGGGTGAGTGACCATATCCCTAAAACATTCACCTTTATTTGCTAGCATCCAGAGGCGTTGATTAACTCCACCGTTCTGAGAGCTGAAAGAGTCTTTATCTACTCTGCCATTTTTAAACTTAATTTCTTGATCTGCCCCTCCGTCCCGAAAAGACAAACCCAGTTCTTCCTCGGCTTCAGCTTGCTCGAGAAGTCGTTTCTTTGAGATTTCTATTTCAGCTTCATTCAGTACTTCTGGGATTACGCAATATCCAAACTTATCTAAGTCAGCTTTTGCTTGAGATATATCTTTTGTATGTGTTGGGCCATGTTCTAGAATCATACCAACAAGATGTTAGCATGAATAAAATGATTACTTCAATTTCTTGGATTAGGGTAATTTAAACAGATCTTCAACCGAACAATTAAGAGTCTTAGCAATTTTTAATGCTAAGACAGTTGAGGGGACATAAACACCATTTTCTATTGCATTGATGCTTTTTCTTGAAACCTCTGCGCTTTCAGAGAGTTCTTGCTGTGTTAATCGAGCAGCCTTCCTGAGTTCTTCAAGGTTATTTAAAAGGTTTTGGTGGTGTTTGCCCATGAAAAATCCATTTAAAATGCAGCTTCTGCCTTGTATTCTTTTAAATCTCCCCAAGAAAAAATTAACATTAAAATACCAAATATTGCCCAAGCAAGAGCTGCTATTTGATAGATCATCGCGTTGGCGCTGGCCAAGTCCCAGTTATACCAATCTTGTATAGAAAAAATAACGAAAATCCCAAAGCCATTTAGACCGAAGCCAATTGCACCGAGTTTGTAATACCTCAAGGCTGAATATTCATCATACAAAATATTATTCATTTTCTTATCCCCAAAATAATATGAAGCACAGAGATATCCTGAACCAAGAATAATGAGTACTCCTGGAATAAACATAGCATTCGAAGGTAGGCCAAAGAAATTAAGGTTAAATAAATCTAGTAACAAATATGAAGCAAAGAATATTTGAGCCAAACCACAAGTTGAAACTATTAAAAATCTTTTAAAATACGTCATCTCTAATTTGTAATCTTATTTATTTCTGCTCTTAATGTGCCTATTGCCATTACAGCTAAGAAACCAATTAGCCACCAACTTGCTTCAGAGTTAATGACTGACAGCAATATGGCCGTTGCCCATAGGATAGATTGTGTAACCATAATTTTTATCATTTTTATCTCTTTATCTTTCTTCAAAGTCCTCAACCACTTTAGTAATTTCTTCGCTAGTATTTGGATAGATATAGCCAGCAGCCATAGTTCCAATGCCTATAAAGCCAACTAACAATCCAACTCCTTCAAAAAAAGACCCCATAGCAAAGAGACCTAGGAAATAAACTCCAACACCAACAAAAATAGTTATTAGACCGCCCCTGCGATAGTCAACAGGCTCTTTTTTTCTTTCATCAAAGATTCTTAATAGACGCTCAAGCTTAATAGGATCATCAAGGTTTTTTGATATCTCTAAAATAGTTTCATTTTTATTTTTTGCTTCATGATATAGCCAAAAGAAGACGGCCAAGGGCACAATGATGCCAACGGATATTCCTGCAAGTGGTATTATTGATGGGTCCATAATTTTTCCTATAAAATTTGTATATGTAACGTAAACTTAACACTAAATATTTGAGAAGTAAAGGTTACAAAAATATTTATCTGTTATAATTAGTTTTTCCACAATCATACTGTGTGATGAATAGAAGAAAGTTTTTAAAAGTCTCAGGCTTAAGTCTTGGTGGCTTAGCTGTAGCTGGAATAGGAGTAGATATGTCAGGCATTTCGACTAAAAAGAATTATTACTTACAGGGGAACTATGCACCTGTTAATAATATAATTTCCGAAACAGATCTTAAGGTAACAGGTCAGATCCCTAAAGACCTATCAGGTCTTTTGCTTAGAAATGGCCCAAATCCAATGTCCCCAGTCAACGAGAAAAAACATCATTGGTTTTTGGGAGAAGGGATGCTTCATGGAATTAGATTGGATTCTGGAAATGCTCTCTGGTACAAAAATAAGCTAGTAGATGGTAATGATTCTGTAGCAAACACGAGTGTCATTTCCCATTCAGGAAAGATTTATGCCATTGTCGAAGCCGGTGGTTATCCTGTAGAAATTGATCAGGAGCTTAACTCGCTAAACACAAAGCCATTTTACGGTGATAGAAACGCAGGCTTTACCGCTCACCCTAAGATTGATCCTGACACAAATGAGATGCATGCCATGTGTTATGACTACGCAAATAATTTTGACACTATTGATTACGTGGTAGTCGATGAAAAGGGATTACACAAAAAAACTCAATCAATACCTTTTGAATCTAGATCTATGCTGCATGAATGCGCTATTACTAAAAACTATATGCTGGTATTTGATCTCTCTGTAGCTTTCGATTTATACAAACTCGGTAGAGGCTATTTCCCTTTTTCTTGGGATGATAATCATTCTGCAAGGATAGGCTTGTTGGACAGAAATGGAGATTCAAATAA
>SGZM01000017.1 GCA_004214065.1 Gammaproteobacteria bacterium
GAAGAGCTTAACAACTTCCTTAGACAGAAAGCTTTTCACTCTGATTTGAAAGAACAAATAGGTTTTACAAACTCTCCTGAAGTGGTATCTACTGATTTTGTAGGAGACAGACATGCTGGAATTATAGATTCAGCTGCAACTATTGTTAATGGTAATAAGTGTGTTCTCTATGTATGGTACGACAACGAGTATGGATATACAGCTCAATTGCTAGAACTAGCTAAAGAAATGGTAGGTTTAACTTATCAGAGATATCCAAATTTTACCGAAACATCCTAGCAAATTAGATCACAGATCATTATAATACCCACGCGCTCAAGGGGTAGTTTTCCCAAACATCATTTAGGGAATGATTAGAATAAAAAAAGGCTTAGATATACCCATTTACGGTTCACCCGCCGAAGAAATAGTTGACTCTAAAAAAAGCAGATCAGTTGCAATTTTGGGAGACGACTATGTGGGCATGAAGCCAACTATGTTAGTAGAAGAGGGTGATCAGGTAAAACTAGGGCAACCTTTATTTGAGGATAAGAAAAATCCTGGTGTATTTATCACCTCTCCAGCTGGAGGTAAGGTAGAAGCGATAAATAGAGGCAATAGAAGAGTGCTTCAGTCAATCGTTATAGAAGTTGATTCGCAAGAAGAGTTTATCCACTTTAACACTTTCTCTGAGCAAGACTTGCTCAATGCACCACAGGATTCAATTCGTGAACAACTAATTTCTTCAGGGATGTGGACTGCATTCAGAACAAGACCCTATAGCAAAATTCCAAATATAGAGTCCTCGCCTTCAAATGTTTTTATTTCTGCATTGGATACTCAACCACTTAGCCCTAATCCAGAATATATAATTAACCTACAAAAAGAAGATTTTAATTTTGGTATTTCAGTCCTAAAGCGACTAGTTAATTGCCCAATTCATCTTTCAATATCAGAAAATTCAACCTTAGACATAAAAAATGACGATCAATTAAAAACACATGTCTTTACAGGGCCTCACCCGTCAGGGCTTGTTGGAACACAAATGCATTTCATTTCACCTGCCTCACTTTCAAACATCAATTGGAGTATTGGATATCAAGATATAATTGCAATTGGAAAGCTTTTCAAAACAGGTTCCTTACCTGTTGAACGAATTATTTCTCTAGCAGGACCTCAAGTAAATGAACCAACTTATGTTAAAACTAGATTAGGAGCTTGCACAGATGAATTAACAGCTGGAGAACTTACGCAAAGAGAAAATAGAATAATTTCTGGTTCAGTAATTTCAGGTAGAGAAGCCATTGGGGCCTATGCTTATCTAGGCAGATATCATAATCAAATTTCTGTTGTAGCAGAACCTAACTCTAAAGACAGAGAGTTTATGAATTGGTTAACCCCCGGTCCAAGAAAATTTTCAAAGATTCCTCTTTTTCTATCAGCTCTTTTTCCAAAAAAGTTTTTTAAATTTAAGGCTTTAATGAATGGTGCAGATCGTCCAATTGTTCCCATTGGAGTTTATGAAGAAGTTCTTCCGCTTAATGTCTTGCCGGCTATGCTTCTCAGAAATATTGTTCTTCTCGATACTGAAAAAATACAAGCTCTCGGAGGTCTTGAATTAGATGAAGAAGATCTTTCTTTATGTAGTTATGTTTGCCCAGGTAAATATGATTTTGGTTCATTGCTTCGCGCAGGATTAACAAAGATAGAGGTTGAAGGCTAGATGAAACCTTTAAGAAAATTTTTAGACACACTTAAACCAAGATTTACTAATGGCGGATCGTTAGAGAAATATTTTCCCATATATGATGTTTTTGAAAACCTATTTTATTCTTCTGATAAGAGAACTTTTGGCTCTGTTCATATAAGAGACAATATTGATCTTCAAAAGGTGATGGTAGTTGTATGGATGGCAACATTCCCTGCGATGTTCTACGGTATGTACAACTTAGGATATCAGTCTCTAATGGCATTTGAAGAAATGGGTTCAATCAATAAAGATGATTGGCAATTCATTTTTATCGACCTTCTGTGTAATTATGATCCTAAAAGTGTTCTAGATTGTATTTGGTTCGGAGCTTGTTATTTTATCCCTATTTATCTTGTTACTTTTATTGTTGGAATTGCCTGGGAAGTTATTTTTGCAATTGTAAGAGGTCATGAAATAAATGAAGGAGCATTTGTCACGACAGTATTATTCGCTTTGTGTTGCCCTCCTGATGCTCCGTTGTGGCAAGTTGCTGTAGGAATTAGCTTCGGTATTGTTGTAGCAAAAGAAATTTTTGGGGGGACAGGTAAAAACTTCTTAAATCCAGCTCTAGCTGGTAGAGCCTTTTTATATTTTGCTTATCCTGTTCATTGGTCTGGTGATTCAGTGTGGGTTGCTGCAGATGGATATAGTTCTCCAACCATATTAGGAATCGGTGCCCAGGAAGGACTAGAAGGAATTCAAGCTCAATATTCATGGACGGATGCTTTCATGGGGTCTATACCAGGTTCTATTGGTGAAACCTCTACCTTATTTATTCTTTTAGGACTGCTTATTCTTTTATACACCCGAGTGGCCTCTTGGAGAATAATACTTGGTGTTTTGTTAGGTACATTCATAACCTCAGAGTTATTTAATTTGATAGGTTCGGACACTAACCCTATGTTTGCTCTTCCATTTCACTGGCATTTAGTTATAGGTGGTTTTGCTTTCGGACTCACATTTATGGCAGTAGAGCCTGTATCAGGTTCTCACACAAATCTCGGCAGATGGTATTACGGTATTCTTATAGGTGTAATGGTTGTCTTGATAAGGGTAGTGAATCCTGCTTACCCAGAAGGTATGATGCTGGCTATCCTTTTTGCAAACTTATTTGCGCCCCTGATAGACCATTTTGTTCAAGAAAGAAATATTAAACAAAGATTAAGGCAAATAAATACATGAATAATAATGACACCATAAAGAAAACTCTAATTGTTGCTGTTTCTCTGTGTTTGGTTTGTTCGGCACTTATTTCTTTCTCTGCGGTTGAGTTAAGGGATCTACAAGAAGCTAATAAGACTTTAGACAAACAAAGCAAAATTCTTTCTGCTGCAGGCCTTCTAAAAGAGGGAGGGGACGTAACAGAATTATTCGAATCTATTGAAGCACGGATAGTTAATCTTGAAACAGGTAAATTTGATTATCAAATTAATTTAGATGAATATGAAGAAAGTGCCTTTTCTAGAAACCCTTCTACATCAATTGAATTAACTGCAAACAACGACATTGCTCTGCTTAAAAGGAGAGAAAATTTTCAGACAGTGTATTTACACTATAGTATGGAAAAGTTGAATGCCATCATTCTGCCTGTAAGAGGTTATGGTCTATGGGGCACTATGAAAGGTTACCTTGCGCTCCAGCCTGATTTAAAAACAATTATCGGACTAGAATTTTTTGATCATAAAGAAACTCCAGGTTTAGGTGGAGAGATAGATAATCCCAAGTGGAAGGCAACTTGGAAAGGAAAGGAGGTATACTCTGATTCGGGAGATGTTCTTATAAGCGTTATAAAGGGCTCTGTCGATAGATCAAGTTCTCAAGCTAAATATCAGGTTGATGGTCTTTCTGGCGCTACTATAACTAGCAATGGAGTCACTAACTTATTATCTTTTTGGTTAGGGGATATGGGTTATGGACCTTTAATAAATACTCTAAAAGATCAGGAGTCAAAAGATGTCTAAAGCCAAAGAAGTCTTACTGAATCCTCTGTTTAACGACAACCCTATTGCATTACAGATCCTCGGTATATGTTCAGCCTTGGCAGTAACTGGAACACTATATATAACTCTTATAATGTGCGTCGCACTAACAACAGTTGTGACTCTGTCCAACTTATTTGTATCACTGATTAGGAATCATATACCGACAAATATAAGGATTATTGTCCAAATCTCTATCATTGCTACTTTGGTTATGTTGGTAGATGAGGTGCTACAGGCTTTTGACTATGAGAGTAGTAAAACTTTATCGGTTTTTGTAGGTTTAATCGTCACTAATTGTATTGTGATGGGACGTGCAGAAGCTTTTGCTATGAAAAATGGACCTTTAATGAGCGCAATAGATGGCTTTGGGAATGGACTGGGGTATAGCGTAATTTTAATTATCATTGCCATTATTAGAGAATTTATTGGAGCCGGTACGTTCTATGGAATCGAAATAATGCCTCTGACAACTAATGGTGGTTGGTATTTAGCAAATAACTTCTTTTTAACCCCTGCTAGCTCTTTCTTTATCATTGGATTTACCATTTGGGCTTTGAGGCAATGGAAAACAGAACAAATTGAAGAGCCAGAATTTAAAATATCTAAGAATAGCTTAGAAACAGAAAAGAGGGCTATCTAATGCTAGAAGCTTATCTGAGTATATTTATCAAAGCAGTTTTTATAGAGAATATCGCTATTAATTTCTTTCTTGGTATGTGCACATTCCTTGCTATTTCAAAAAGAATACAACCTGCAATTGGTTTAGGTATAGCTGTAATAGTTGTATTGGGACTCGCTGTTCCAATTAATAATTTGATCTTTAATTTTTTCTTAAAAGCTGATGCTTTATTTCCTGGATCTGATCTGCATTTTGTAGGCTTAATTTGTTATATAGGAATAATAGCCGCCTTGGTTCAGATTCTAGAGATGTTCTTGGATCGTTACATACCTGCACTATATAATGCCTTGGGCGTCTTCCTCCCATTAATTACTGTAAACTGCGCGATTTTGGGAGGAGTATTATTCTCCATTGAAAGAAATCTGGAGTTTACTGAAAGCATTGTATATGGCTTGGGTGCTGGTACCGGATGGGCTTTAGCCATAGTAGCCTTAGCAGGAATAACAGAAAGATTAAAATATGCAGACATTCCAGAAGGCTTACAAGGTCTAGGAATAACTTTTATAACAGTTGGTTTAATGTGTTTCGGATTTTTATCATTTGGAGGTATTTCTTTATAACATGAATTTTTTGCAGAATGAGATTGTATTAGGTGTCTTGGTTTTCACCATCGCGGTAAACTTGATGGTCTTTGTTATTTTAGGGGCAAGAAGACTTTTGGTTTCATCTGGTAATGTTAGTATTTCCATGAATGACGCAGCCAAATCCCTTGAAGTAGAAGCTGGAGGCAAATTACTCCAAACCTTAGCAGCTCAAAACTTATTTTTGTCTTCTGCATGCGGTGGTGGAGGTACTTGTGCTCAATGTAAGTGTCAGGTTGTTAGTGGGGGTGGTTCTATTTTACCTACTGAAGAGTCACATTTTACAAATAAAGAGAAAAAAGAAGGTTGGAGATTATCATGTCAGGTTCCTGTTAAAGATGATATGGAAATAGTTGTTCCAGACGAAGTATTTGGAGCAAGAAAATGGGAATGTGAAGTTGTTTCTAATGAAAATGTTGCAACATTTATTAAAGAACTAGTTCTTAAGCTTCCAGAAGGAGAAGAGGTTGCATTTAAGGCAGGTGGCTATGTTCAAATGGAAATACCTCCTTATGAGTTAAGTTATAAATCTTTTGATATAGAAGAAGAATATCATTCTGACTGGGACAGATTTGGTGTGTGGGAAAATTCTTCAAAAACTCTTGAACCTGTTATACGAGCCTATTCAATGGCTAATTACCCTAATGAGAAGGGTATTATGAAATTTAATATTAGGATTGCTTCACCTCCTCCTGGAACAGATTTTCCAGCTGGAGAAATGTCCTCTTATATCTTTAATCTCAAGCCAGGAGATAAGTTAAAAATATTTGGTCCGTTTGGAGAGTTCTTTGCAGAAGATACAGATGCAGAAATGATATTCATTGGCGGCGGAGCAGGTATGGCCCCTATGAGATCTCACATATTTGATCAATTACTTAGACTGGATTCAAAGAGAAAAATAACATTTTTCTATGGCGCTAGAAGCTTAACTGAAATGTTTTATACAGATGAATATGACAAACTGGCTGAAGATCATGAAAACTTTGAATGGCATGTTGCTTTATCTGATCCTTTACCAGAGGATAATTGGGAAGGGCATACAGGATTTATTCATCAAGTAATCCATGATGAATATCTCAAGGATCATCCATCACCTGAAGATTGTGAATATTATATGTGTGGACCACCCCCTATGATGAGTGCTTGTTTTGATATGCTTGATAGTCTAGGTGTGGAACCGGAAGCTATAAAATTTGACGACTTCGGAAGCTAGTTGAATCAAAAGTTACTTCTTTCCTTTATAGCAATAATTCTTTTTATTTTCTTTATATTATCTTCGAATAAAGAAATAGCAGAGGTACAAATATACAAAGGCAGTATTATGGGTACTTCCTACAGTCTTACGGTATATTCAGATGAAGATAATCAAAATACATTTTTTAAAGTTTCAAATATTTTACAAAATGTAAATCAGGAGATGTCTACTTATATAGACAATTCGTCAATTTCGCAATTCAATCAAGCAAAAATAGATCAATGGATAACTGTTTCTAAAGACTTTATATATGTTCTAACTTATGCAATCGATTTGTGTTACAAATCGAATGGCGTCTACGATGTTTCAATAGGAAATTTGGTTAACATATGGGGTTTTGGTCCCGACACTGTGAATGAGAAACCGACTGAGAATAGGTTAAATTATTTATCCTCTCAAGTGGGATGTGACTCGGTTTTACTAGATGTTGATAATTTATCCATAAAGAAGGTTAGAGATGTATCTTTAGATTTCTCATCAATTGCGAAAGGGTTTGCTTTAGATAAAGCTTATGATTTTCTTATAAAACAAAAACAATTAAAAAGCTTTTTTCTAGAGATAGGTGGAGAAATTAGATCAACCACCTTTAAATTTGATAAGCAACCATGGAAAGCTGGAATTATAGATCCCTTGGAACAGAAAAAAATTATATATGCTTTCTTATCTTCAGATTTTGATTCATTTGCATTGGCAACCTCCGGTGATTATCAGAACATAAAAATCTTTGATCTACAAAAGCTTAGTCATACTATAGATACAATTTCTGGAGTGCCATCTGATTATTCGCAAAAATCAGTCTCAGTTGTATCAGAAAATACAATGACAGCTGATGCTTTGGCAACAGCACTTAACGCAATGCCATTAAATGAAGCTATTGAATACTCTAATAAAAATAAATTATCTGTATTGTTCGTGATTGAAGAAAATGATTCACCAAAATTAATATTCTCTGATGAGCTGCAAAGAGTTAAAATGTAGTTATGTTTGAAATGTTAATCATATTCTTAGTCCTTATGCTGATAATTGCAGCAATGTCAGTTGGAGTATTATTTGGAAAAAAACCTATTACGGGCTCTTGTGGAGGTTTAAGTAATCTAGAACCAGGAAGAGAATGTGAATTATGTGGAGGTAATCCTTCTAAATGTGTTGAGCAATAAAAAAGGGAGCTTTGCTCCCTTTTTTATAATTCTCTACAATCTTAGAATTGATTCATAGTATTGTCTTCACCGGATGCTTTTAAAGCTGCATCTCCGGCAAAATATTCCTTATGGTCGTCTCCCATATCTGATCCAGCCATATTTTGGTGTTTTACACACGCAATACCTTCTCTTATTTCCTTTCTTTGTACGCCTTCAACATAGCCTAACATGCCCTTATCGCCAAAATATTCCTTAGCGAGGTTATCAGTAGAGAGTGCAGCTGTATGATAAGTTGGTAGGGTGATCAGATGATGGAATATACCAGCTTGCTTAGCCGCATCAGCCTGGAATGTTCGAATCCTCTCATCGGCTTCTTTTCCTAGTTCACTATCGTCATATTTTTCATCCATAAGATTATTTCTGTCATATTCAGATGTATCTTTTCCTTCTTCTTGCATGGAATCAAAAACCTGTTGCCTGAAGTTTAGAGTCCAATTAAATGAAGGACTATTGTTGTAAACAAGCTTAGCATTAGGAACAACTTTTTTAATTTCATCCATCATGGCACCAATTTGACCTATATGTGGTTTCTCAGTCTCAATCCAAATAAGATCTGCACCATTTTGCAGGCTTGTTATTGAATCGAGTACACATCTAGCTTCACCGGTACCTTCCTTAAACCTGTATAAATTACTAGGTAATCTTTTGGGCCTTACGACTTTACCGTGATAATTAATAAGTACATCACCATGATTCATATTACCTTCAGAAACCTCTTCAAGATCTAGAAATGAATTATATTGATCACCAAGGTCACCAACTTCATGTGTAATAGCAATTTGCTTTGTTAATCCTGCTCCTAACGAATCAGTTCTTGCCACTATAACTCCATCGTCAACACCTAGCTCTAAGAAAGCATATCTGACAGCATTTATCTTTGCGAGGAAGTCGGAGTGGGGGACAGTAACCTTACCGTCCTGATGGCCACATTGTTTTTCGTCTGAAACTTGGTTTTCTATCTGTATGCAACATGCCCCTGCCTCAATCATCTGTTTTGCCATTAGGTATGTTGCCTCTTCATTTCCAAAGCCTGCATCAATGTCTGCAATGATAGGAACTATATGGGTTTGAAAATTATCTATTTTATTCTGAATTTCATCTTTTGCGCTTCCCTCAGCAGAGTCTAACTGCCTAAATAGATCACCCAGCTCTCGAGCATCAGCTTGTTTTAGAAATGTATAGAGTTCTTCTATTAAAGATGCCACAGTTGTTTTTTCATGCATAGATTGATCTGGTAGGGGACCAAATTCTGATCTAAGAGCTGCAACCATCCAGCCAGATAAATAAAGGTATTTTTTATCTGTAGTTCCAAAGTGCTTCTTGATAGAAATCAATTTCTGTTGACCAATGAATCCATGCCAACATCCTAAAGATTGAGTATAAGATTCAGGATTTGCATCATACTCATCCATGTCTTTTCTCATTATTGCTGCAGTGTATCTTGCTATGTCGAGTCCAGACTGGAATTGATTTTGCAGTTTCATTCTGGCTGCACTTTCAGGTTGAATATTTACATTTGAACCGTTACCTTTGTTTTTTAGATCAGTTAATTCTTGAATTAAATCTTTGTAAGAGGCCATATTTCTTCCTATTTTATGATTAAAGTCATTTCTATTACGATAAAACTATTGCTGTACCTGTAGTAGATTTTAGTAGTTTTAAAAAAGGCGACAGTTTAACGAGATATAGCTATAAATCAACTCTCTTTTAGGTTTTTGAGAGATCAGAAGCATAACCTATATATGATGCTGGAGTAAGTTTCAAAAGACGTTCTTTCTCTTCAGAAGGTACATTCATATTGTTGATAAATTCTACAAGATCAATCTGCGTGATATTTTTTCCTCTTGATAGATCTTTCATCAGTTCATACCCATCAGGGATATTATTTTTTCTTATAATGGTCTGTATAGCTTCAGTAAGAACTTCCCAGGATTCATCTAAGTCTTCTTGAAGTTTTGCTTTATTTATTTCTAGTTTATTAAATCCTTTTTCTAAGGAATTTAATGCTATATTCATATAACCAAAACAAGTACCTACATTTCTCATGATAGTAGAATCTGTAAGGTCCCTTTGCCATCTTGATATAGTTACCGTATTGCTTATATGTGTAAGGTTAGCATTAGCCATACCTAAATTACCCTCAGCGTTTTCAAAATCAATAGGGTTTACTTTATGAGGCATAGTGGAAGAGCCTACCTCTCCATCCTTTAATTTTTGTTTAAAATAACCTAAGGATATATAGCCCCAAATATCTCGGCTAAGATCGATAAGTACATTATTTAGTTTCACATAATCGCCAAGCAACAAAGCTATAGAGTCTTTAGGCTCAACTTGAGTAGTGTGACTAGTAAAATCTAGTTTAAGAGTTTTAATAAAGTCTATAGCTATTTTTTCCCAATTTAAATTAGGGTAAGCAATGTGATGAGCATTGTAATTACCTACTGCACCATTAATTTTTCCGGTCATTTTATGATGTTTAATTTCCTTAGAAACTTTATTTAACCTATGGTAAAAGTTTGCAAATTCTTTACCCATTGTCGTAGGAGAAGCGTTTTGACCGTGTGTTCTCGAGAGCATGGAAAATTTGGAATACTTTTTGGCTAGGGATTGAATTTTCTTCTCTATCCTTTGAATTGATGCCTGAGTGATCTCAGAAGCATCCTTTATCATTAGACCATAAGAAAGGTTGTTGATGTCTTCAGAGGTGCAAGCAAAATGTATAAATTCTGAATGTTTCTCTAAATTCTTAAATTTTTTAAATTTTTCTTTTAAAAAATATTCAACAGCCTTTACATCGTGATTTGTTTTACTTTCAATTAGTTTTATACGCTTAGCATCAGATAAATTAAAATTATCAATTAAATCAGTTAGATAAGTCTTTTCTTTGATAGTTAATTCAGGAAGCTCTTTGATCTTTTTGTTTTTTGAAAGGTGTATGAACCATTTTATCTCAACAATAACTCTGTATTTTATAAGACCGAATTCACTTGTAATAGCTCTCAAATTTTCTACTGATTTATGGTATCTGCCGTCTAAAGGCGAAATAGATAAAAGTTTTTCAGATTTCATATTTGTATTATAACTTAATGTTTTTAATGCTTGCCTTGCAGATAAACAAGATTCAAACTATTGCTAATGAGTAAGCTTATTTTATCATTACTTTTTTCAGTGTTTTGCTTATCCGCATATGGCAAAACCGTTATTCATGCAGGATTCATTTTTAATACTGATAATGGAACTATCGAACCTGAAATGTCTATCCTTGTTGAAGGTGACAGGATATCTGAAGTTATTGAAGGGTTTATAGATCCAGATCCTGAAGATGTTTATATAGATTTATCTGCTTATCATGTACTTCCCGGATTAATAGATATGCATGTACATCTTACCAATCAAAGCTCAAATAAAGCTTATATTGAAAGAATTACACTGAACTCAGCAGATTATGCTATTCGAGCAACTAAACATGCAGAATCCACACTATTAGCAGGATTTACCACCGTCCGTAATCTTGGTGACTCTGATTTAGTTACAATATCTCTAAGAAACGCAATTAATAATGGGATAGTTGTTGGACCCAGAATATTTTCCTCTGGACAAACTATTTCATCAACAGGAGGGCACGGAGACTCTAGCAATTCACTTAATCTTAAATTGACTTCAGATTTAGGACCAAAAGAAGGAGTTATGAATGGAGAGCAAGAAGCCCTAAAGTCCGTAAGGTACCGTTATAAAGAAAATGCTGACTTAATTAAAATAACAGCCACAGGAGGTGTTTTGAGTAATGCTAAGGATGGCCAGAACCCTCAAATGACTATAGAGGAAATAAGTGCAATTGTTAGTGCTGCTAGGGATTATGGCTTTAAAGTAGCAGCTCATGCACATGGAGCAGAAGGAATTAAGAGAGCTGTTAAGGCGGGAGTAGACTCTATAGAGCATGGTACCTTGATGGATAAAGAAGGAGCTACCTTAATGAGGGAGAATGGTACTTATTACGTACCCACACTTCTTGCGGGAAAGTGGGTAGCAGATAAAGCCTTAATTCCAGACTACTATCCACCGTTTGTTGAGAAAAAAGCACTAGAGATTGGCCCGAAACTTCAATCTACATTTTCTATGGCTCTTCAAGCTGGGGTAAAAATAGCTTTTGGTACTGATAGTGGTGTTTCTCCACATGGTGAAAATGCTAAGGAATTTTCTTTAATGATCGAAGCAGGAATGTCTGAAAAAGATTCGATATTAAGTGCAACTCGTTATGCTGCAGAATTATTGGGCGAAAGTGAAAATGTAGGTAGTATAGTGAATGGCAAGTTTGCTGATTTAATTGGAGTTTCAAGAAATCCGTTAGAAGATATTAAAATTCTTGAGACTGTAGATTTTGTAATGAAAGGAGGAAAGGTTGTTAAACAACCTTAGAAATAATATGAAATTATATAATTCATTGGGACCAAATCCACATGTTGTCAGAATGTTTATAGCTGAACTTGGTTTGGATATAGAAACAATTGAAGTTGATTTAATGGGTGGAGAAAATAGAGCAGAAGCTCATCTGAAACGTAACCCGTCTGGACAGATGCCAGCTTTAGAATTGGATGATGGAAGTTTTTTAGCTGAAATAACTGTTATCTGTGAATATCTTGATGAAATTAATGGCTATAGCGATTTAATTGGGAAGACTCCAGAAGAAAGAGCAGAAACAAAAATGTGGGTTCGTAGAATTGATCTACAAATTATTGAACCACTAACTAATGGTTTTAGATCTTCTGAAGGTTATGATTTTTTTAAGGACCGTCTTCATCTTATTCCAGAGGCGGCAGATGATCTTAAAGCAATAGCACAAGAAAGATTAGAATGGCTTAACGAACAGTTAGAAGGCAAACAATACATTTGTGGAGATAGATTTAGTCTAGCTGACATTATGCTTTATTGTTTTTTAAGCTTTGGAGCTACAGTTGGTCAATCTATTAATCAAGAAAATAAAAATATTGTTTCCCTTTACTCTAAGCTTAAAGCTCTAGAAAGTGCATCTGCTTAATGGATAAAGAAGAAAAACTGCGTGCTTGGTTATGTACTTTTGCTGTATTTATCGTGGCTTTTTTATGGATTTTATCGGCATTTCTTTAAATGGAATGGCAAATATATATACTTAAATGTTCAGACGGAACTTTTTATACCGGTATAACAAATAACCTAATTTCTAGAATTGAAAAGCACAACTTAGGCAAAGGAGCTAAATATACAAAGACAAGACTGCCTGTTTCTTTGGTTTATTCAGAAAAAGCAAAGGACAAAAGCCAATCTCTTAAAAGAGAGATAGCAATAAAGAAATTATCCAGAACTAAAAAGATAGAATTAATTAATACTTTCAATTTCACCACCCCCTAAACATTTATCGCCATTGTATATAACAACTGACTGACCAGGAGTTACAGATCTTTGAGGAGAAGAGAACTTTATAAACATTCTATCTCCCTTGATATTAATTTTACACTCTTGATCTTTTTGTCTGTACCTGACTTTTGCTGTGCCTTCGAAGGATTCAGGTAGAGATTTCTCCAGTAAAAAAATATTTTTAGTGGAGAGTTCATTCGAAAAGAGGAGGGGATGATCATTACCCTGGACACAAGTAAGCACATTAGTGGATAGATCTTTCTTAGCGACATACCAAGGTAAATCAGGAGCACCTTTGACTCCTCCAATTCCCAATCCTTGTCTTTGACCTAAGGTGTAAAAAACAAGACCAGAATGAGAACCAATTATTTCTTGATTTTCATTAACTATATTTCCAGCCTCACCTGTTAAATAATTACTAACAAATTCAGGAAAAGGTCTTTCACCTATAAAACAAATTCCAGTGCTATCTTTCTTATCGCTTGTTACAAGGCCTTTTTCTCTAGCCATTTCTCTTACTTTTTCTTTTTTTAGATTTCCTAAAGGGAATAAGGTTTTTTCTAAAACTGATTTATCAATAGCGTGTAAGAAATAAGACTGATCTTTTGAATTATCTATTCCCTTATATAAGTCTTTATTATCAGTATGTGCATAATGTCCGGTTGCTATGAAATCGTAGCCCTTAGACATTGCGTAGCGGTAGAATTCTTTAAACTTAATCTCTTTATTGCAAAGTATATCTGGATTTGGTGTCCTTCCGGCTTCCAGCTCTTGCAAGAAATAAGAGAAAACATTTTCCCTGTATTCCTTCGAAAAACTTACTTGCTCTAATGGGATATCTAATTGATCTGATATGAATGCAGCATCCATGAAATCTTCCTTTGCACTACAATAGGGAGAACCGTCATCATCATCCCAATTTTTCATAAATAGAGCTTCAACTTCATAACCTTGTTCTTTAAGCAATAACGCGGAAACTGAGGAATCAACACCTCCTGATAAGCCTACTAATACCTTTCCCTTGCTCATATGGTCGAATTAACCTTATTCATTAAATAATATATAATGCACCACCGAAATTAATAATACAAAGCAATCATGGCATTTGAACACATCAAAGAACCAGATACAGGTTCGAAAATATCTATAGATTCTTCAGGAAAACTAATAGTACCAGACAATCCGATCATTCCTTTTATTGAAGGAGATGGAATAGGTTCCGATATTACACCTGCCATGATCAGTGTAGTAGATAGCGCTGTAGAAAAATCCTACGGTGGAAAGAAAAAAATCGAATGGATGGAAATTTACTGCGGTGAGAAATCTACTGTTGTATATGGCGAAGATAACTGGCTTCCTCCTGAAACATTAAGGGCTTTAGAGATTTATCTTGTGGGCATAAAAGGACCTTTAACAACTCCTGTAGGTGGAGGAATAAGATCCTTAAATGTTGCTTTAAGACAAGAACTGGACTTATACGTATGTCAAAGGCCAGTAAGATATTTTAATGGCGTCCCTAGTCCAGTCCTATCACCAGAAAAGACTGATATGGTCATCTTTAGAGAGAATTCGGAAGATATATATGCTGGCGTAGAATGGGAGGCGGGTTCAGAAGGTTCTGAAAAACTTATCAAGTTCCTTACTGAAGAGATGGGTGTTAATAAGATCCGTTTTACAGATGATTGCGGTATAGGCATCAAACCTATATCTAAGCAGGGCACAGAAAGACTTGTAGATAAAGCCATTCAATATGCCATTGCTAATGATAGAGACTCAATCACCTTCGTTCATAAAGGTAATATTATGAAATTCACTGAAGGTGCTTTTAAAGATTGGGGTTATCAATTTGCTGCTTCAGAATATGGCGCAGTGGAATTAGACGGAGGACCTTGGCACACCTTAACTAACCCCGTGACTGGAAGAGAAATTGTAATTAAAGATGTTATAGCTGACGCATTTCTGCAACAAATTTTAACCAGACCAGATGAATACAGTGTTATAGCTACTATGAATTTAAATGGTGACTACATTTCAGATGCACTTGCAGCAGAAGTTGGTGGAATAGGTATTGCCCCAGGTGCTAATCTTGGAGATAAAATAGCCTTGTTCGAAGCAACACATGGCACGGCACCAAAATATGCTGGTTTAGATAAAGTTAACCCAGGATCTCTAATATTATCTGCGGAGATGATGTTGAGATACATGGGCTGGATGGAAGCAGCAGATATGATAATCGAAGGTTTAGCAAAAACTATAAGTCAAAAAACTGTCACTTACGACTTCGAAAGACTTATGAGCGGGGCAAGTTTGTTAAAATGTTCTGAATTTGGAGAGGCAATAATTTCAAATATGGATTAATGCTCTTAACACAAAATAAGAATCAAAAGAAAGATACCGAAGACCACAATCGAGATACCTCTTCAGTTGCAACTTTAGAAAAACCTAAAGTAAAAAAACCACCTCTATACAGAGTTATATTGCTCAATGATGACTACACTCCTATGGAGTTTGTAGTCTATGTCTTACAGATTTTCTTTGGATTCGATGGTGATAAAGCCCAACAAATAATGTTGGCAGTACATACACATGGAAAGGGAGTTTGTGGTATCTTTACAAGAGAGGTAGCGGAAACAAAAAGCGCTCAAATAAATAACTTCGCTAAAGAAAATGGACATCCACTTTTAAGCGATATAGAGGAAGTTGAAGAAGATGATTAATCAAGAATTAGAACAAAACTTAAATAGCGCCTTCAAATTAGCTCAAGAGCAAAAACATGAATTTGTAACTGTCGAACACCTTCTCTTGGCATTATTAGATAATTCAGATGCGCAAGACCTACTAAGCTCTAATCAAGTAAATATAGACCAACTCAAAATAGATTTGGAAGAGTTTGTGGGCTCAACAACTCCGAAGATAACGAATGATGCTGAGATGGACATACAGCCTACCTTGGGCTTTCAAAGAGTCATACAAAGAGCTGTCTTTCATGTTCAATCATCTGGTAAAGATGAAGTTAAAGGTAGCAATATTCTCGTAGCAATCTTTAGCGAGAAAGAATCACAGAGCGTTTTTCTTTTAGAGCAATTAGGTTTAACTCGACTAGATGCTGTGTCTTATTTAAGTCATGGAAAAAGTGAAAGCAATGATCCTGATTTAGAGAAAGTAGGGGACGGAGATGCTAATGAACCTGAATCTAATAATGCATTAGAACAATTTACAACTAATTTAAATAAAGAAGCTTTAGAGGGTAGGATCGACCCCTTAATAGGAAGGACGGTAGAAGTAGAACGAGTTGTCCAAATATTGGCAAGGCGAAGCAAGAATAATCCTTTGCTTGTCGGAGAGTCAGGTGTCGGTAAAACTGCTATAGCAGAAGGTCTGGCTAAACTGATTACAGAAAATAAGGTACCAGATTTAATTAAAGACAGCGTTATTTATTCATTAGACATGGGAGCTCTTTTAGCCGGTACTAAATATCGAGGCGATTTTGAAGAAAGATTAAAAGCGGTTTTAAAGGAATTAGAAGAAGATAGCTCTGCAATATTATTTATAGACGAGATTCATACCATAATTGGAGCAGGAGCCACTTCTGGAGGAGTGATGGATGCCTCGAATCTACTGAAGCCTGCATTAGCGAAACGTGGATTACAGTTTGTTGGGTCAACAACCTATAAAGAATTCAGGGGTATTTTTGAGAAGGATAGGGCTCTTTCTAGAAGATTCCAGAAAGTAGAAGTTAGCGAACCATCAATAGATGAAACATTTAATATTCTCAAAGGACTAAAAGATCGTTTTGAAGAGCATCATGAAATTAAATATACAGAAGGTTCTTTGAAAGCGGCGGCCTCTTTAGCCTCTAAACATATAAATGATAGATATCTACCCGATAAAGCTATTGATGTGGTTGATGAAGCGGGAGCTAGGCAAAAACTTGTACCTGCCTCTAAAAGAAAGAAAACAATAAACGAATTGGATATAGAAAAAATAGTCGCTTCTATTGCACGCATACCTGAAAAGACTGTCTCTACATCAGATAAAAAATCTCTAGAGAAACTAGAAGAAAATCTTAAACGGGTAATATTCGGACAAAATGAAGCTGTTGAAAGCCTTTCTTCGGCGATAAAGCTCGCAAGGGCAGGATTAAGGGTTGATGAGAAACCTGTAGGCTCATTCTTATTTTCTGGTCCTACAGGAGTTGGCAAGACAGAAGTAAGTAAACAACTTGCCAAGATTATGGGCATTGAATTTGTTAGGTTCGATATGTCTGAATATATGGAAAGACATACTGTATCTAGATTGATAGGTGCTCCTCCGGGATATGTTGGATATGATCAAGGCGGATTACTTACCGAGTCAGTTAATAAACATCCACATTCAGTTATCCTGCTAGACGAAATTGAAAAAGCTCATCCTGAAGTTTTTAATATTCTTTTACAGGTCATGGATCACGGAACATTGACCGACAATAATGGTCGAAAAGCAGATTTTAGAAATACTATAGTAATTATGACCACCAATACTGGCGCTCAAGATATGAGCAGGGCAAGTATGGGTTTTCAGACACAAGACCACACCAGTGATGCAACAGAAATGATCAAAAAGACTTTTTCTCCTGAATTTAGAAATAGACTTGATGGAATAATTCAATTTAATCCTTTACCAACTGAAGTTATCCGCACAGTTGTAGATAAATTTTTGGTTGAGTTACAAGTTCAATTAGAAGCTCAAAAAGTACAACTCGATGTATCCGATGAAGTCAGAAATTGGTTGTTAGAAAATGGCTACGATAAAAATATGGGAGCTAGACCTATGCAAAGATTAATACAAGATTCTATAAAGACTGTTCTAGCTGAAGAGATACTTTTTGGAAAATTATCAAAGTCTGGTGGAATCGCTTATGTCACATTAGAAGATAACAACATCAAGGTTGAGTTTAAAGAAAATATTAAGAAAAAAGAAAAAGTTTAATTTTGAAATATTTATTAATAATTCTTATTATCTTCTCTACCGAGTTCTTTAGCCAAGAACGACTAGATACAGCAGACGCCCCTAATACGATTCTTTTTTGGAATACTTCTCAGAAATTAGAAGGATTTAAAAACTATAAAGATATTCTGCCTACTAGATTAGTATCAAAAAGTGATCAGGCTTATCCGTTAACCTATAATCTCGTTGATCTATCTGACTTGAAATATAGTTTTAAAGGACAAGAGTTCTCAATTCAAGATTATATAGAGACTTTTAAAGTGGCAGGTTTAATTGTTATTCGTGACGGAGTCATTCTCTATGAAGATTATAACTTTGGAAACGATGAGTCTTCTAAATGGGTATCCTTTTCGGTAACGAAGTCAGTAACATCTATGCTATTAGGAGCCGCAATCAAAGATGGATTTATTAAATCTGTTGAAGACAAAGTCATTACTTATTTACCTCAATTAACAAACAGTAAATATAAAAATGTCTCAATAAAAGAAGTCCTGCACATGTCTTCTGGTATAGATTGGAATGAAGATTACACAGACCCTCTATCAGATGTGAATATTGCAGGTGCTCTCAATTCTTTGACACTCTATAAATATCTAAATACCCTAAATACGGCAGCTTCACCTGGAAGCAAATTCAATTACAACACTGGAGAAACCAATCTTCTTGGCGGAATAGTTAGAGCAGCGATAGGTAATAACCTATCTAGTTACTTAGAGCAAAAAATATGGAAACCATTTGGAATGGAATTTGATGCATATTGGGCAATAGACAGTGATTATGAACAAGAGCTGGGTGGGTGTTGTTTAAATGCCACACTAAGAGACTACGCCAGAATAGGTATGTTTGCTATGGATAACGGCCAATTAAGGAATGGTGATCAGACACTCCCAAAAACCTGGATGATAGATTCCACAACCCCTTCAAAAAATTATCGTTATTATGGGTATCAATGGTGGTTAGATGGCTCAGGTTATAAATCTTATTATGCAGATGGTATCTTTGGTCAATTTATTTGGATAGATCCGGTTTCAAGAACTATAGTTGCGATGCATAGTGCTAGGGACAATGCAGATGTAGATTCATATGTTGGAGGACACAGATTAAATTTCATGGTGTCCTTGCTAGAGGCAATAAATAAATAATTTATCTTTCTCTAAAAATTATTCTTCCTTTAGAAAGGTCGTATGGAGTTATTTCAACTTTAACTTTGTCACCAGTCAGTATTCTTATGTAGTGCTTTCTCATTTTTCCAGAAATATGAGCAGTGACTACATGATCATTGTCTAGCTTGACTCTAAAAGTTGTATTTGGAAGAGTTTCAATTACCTCTCCATCCATTTCTATTAAATCTTGTTTTGCCATATATAATGTATTTTCTAACAGTTGGTCCAATTACTAAAGAAAAAGATGAAAGAAAAAGAGTTTAAATTTAAAACGTTACTATTTTTTTTGGCGATGGTTACCATTTTTATCGCATTAGCAGCGTTCGTTTTAGATAGATATATACTAGTCTACTGATTGGACAATATTATTTTCTATTAGATTTTGGATGCTATCTTCATCGTAATTTCCCCATTCTTTTAGAATTTCTTTTGTATGAGTTCCTAAGTGGGGAGGAGGGGTGTAAGAGACTTCATCTGTATAAGATAATTTAACTGGATTTCCAGGCATTTTTACCTTACCACCATCTGGATGCTCTACCTCAACAAGCATTTCTCTGTGTATGACTTGTTCGTCAGACAAAGCCTGGCTGAAAGTATTTATGGGACCGCATGGTACTTTTGCTTCATTTAATGCTTTTATCCAATAATCAGATGGTTTGGTTGAAAGCACCTTATTTAACTCAGATTCTATAAATTCTTGATTCTTTAATCTATCAACTGATTTACTAAATTTAGGATCCCTTAAGCTATCAATGTTAATTACATCTAAAAGCGCTTCCCAAAATGCATCCGTTATAACTGCAATAACCACGAAACCGTTTTGTGTAGTAAAACTATTGTAGGGAACATGTACAAAGTGGGCATTACCTATAGGTTCAGGGTCAATATTTGAGAGAGTTTGCATAGTTGCCATGTAAGTTAACAAAGAAATCTGAACATCCAATAGAGACATATCTATATGCTGACCTTTATTGGTTTGCTCGCGAGAGAGAAGGGCGGCTAATATTCCTATCACACTATATAAACCTGATCCTAAATCTCCGATAGGTATACCTGCACGTGTAGGAGTATTGGCATCTGGTCCAGTTATAGACATTGCACCACTATATGCTTGTACTATTTGGTCATAAGCTGGTCTTGCTGAGTGAGGTCCTGTCTCACCAAAGCCCGTAATAGAACATGTAATAATTCTTGGATTTATCTTTTTTAACGAGTCAAAATCAACTTTCAGTTTCTTTACCACTCCAGCACTAAAATTATTTAAGACTACATCAGCAGACTTCACAAGATCATAAAAGACCTTCAAACCTTCGTCAGATTTAAGATCTAAAGAAACACTTTTTTTATTTCTATTCAGGGTGAGAAAATAAGCACCAAATTCTTTAAAAGAATAGTCTGGATCAGACTTTAGGAGACCTCGAGTCATTTCTCCGTGCACTAAAGGTTCAACTTTGACAACCTCAGCACCCAGATCAGCTATCACCATACCGGCATAGGGCCCTGCCAGCATATGTGTCAGGTCGATAACTTTAATTCCATTTAATGGTTTCATAACGTAATTGTACTACATACTATGGAAGCCTTATCTGCACCAATCTAAGCAAGTTCCTGTTTTTACTAACAATACTTTGTAAATTACTTCTGTTATATTAATTTTTTTATATAAATGGAGTGAATATATGAATTCAACAACAGAAATAAATCATGAGAAATTAATGGAGCTTTTCGGTAGTGTATTCAATGATGTTGCAGGA
>SGZM01000018.1 GCA_004214065.1 Gammaproteobacteria bacterium
ATTGCAGGATGATGATCTTCCTCTTCTGCCAAGGCTGCAACTTTTTGGGTAAATTTTAGGGACTGCTCGTAGTCATCAAATTTAAATACTTTATTGAGCATTAAAACTGAATCTTTTGTGATAGGTTGCCAATCAGGTATCTCTTTTAAAAGCCCTGGCAATTCATCATCAGTAACTCTAGGTGCATCAGCCCTACAAGCTACACACTTTTGTTTAAGTAAATCTTCCATAACTATTTACTGATTCCTCCTTTAGTTAATTTCGAAGGATCTAATAATTTCTTAAGCTGAGTTTCTGTTAAGTCTGTTTCCTCGCTCGCAACTTCAATTATAGGTTTACCTAACTTGTATGCTTTTTTAGCAATCTCCGCAGCTTTTTCGTAACCAATAATTGGGTTAAGTGCAGTAACAAGAATAGGATTTCTTGATAAAGATGTTTCAAGGCTTTTCTTATTCACTTTAAATGTCTTAATGGCCTTACTAGACAGAACATCCATTGCTCCAGATAAAAGATTAATGCTCTTCAATAAATTGTAGGCAATAACTGGAAGCATTACATTTAATTGAAAATTCCCAGCTTGGGCTGCTACCGTAATGGATACATCATTTCCAATAACATCAGCTGAAACCATAGTTACAGCCTCAGGTATAACAGGATTTACCTTACCTGGCATAATGCTGCTGCCTGGCTGCAATGCTTGCAATTCGATTTCAGATAGACCAGCTAAAGGACCGCTGTTCATCCACCTTAAATCGTTAGAGATTTTCATTAGGATAACCGCTAGATTTTTTAATTCTCCAGAAAGTTGAACCGAGCAGTCCTGGGCACTAAGCTCATGAAAGAAGTTAGTACTGGGTACACATTTACAGTTACTTCCCGATAACTTAGTAAGTTCTTGAGCGAAGATCTTTGCAAACTGTTTATGGGCATTAATACCACTACCAACAGCAGTTCCACCTTGTGGCATTTCTAGAAATCTCTCTTCTATGACTCCAAGCATTTTACGAGATGCAGTTAATTGACTTGACCAAGCTCTTAGTTCATCGGAGAAATCTACTGGCATGGCGTCCATTAAGTGGGTTCTACCGGTTTTAGCAATGCCTTGAACTGATTCTGCTTTCTTTTCTATTTCAGTTATTAATTTATCCAGTGCCGGGTAGAGCTTCTTAGTTAAATCCATATGAGCAGAAACTTTTATTGCTGTTGGGATAACATCGTTACTACTTTGACTCATATTTACATCATCATTTGCTCCGATGCTCAATTTAGAGGTTTTTGAAGCTAAATTAGCAATAACCTCGTTGGCATTCATATTAGAGCTGGTACCAGATCCAGTTTGAAAAACATCTATAGGAAATTCCTGATGATGCTTTTCTTGCCAAACTTCTTTAGAGGCCTTGGATATAGCTCGTGCTTTATTAGCCGGAAGAAGTTTAAGTTTAGAATTAGCTCTTGCAGCAGCATCTTTAATCAATCCAAGGGAACTAACAAACGACTTTGTGAAGGGAAAGTCCATTTTGATTCCACTGATTGGAAAGTTATCTACAGCTCTTTGTGTTTGAGCTCCCCAGAGAGCTTTCTTTGGAACCTTTACTTCACCCAGACTGTCTTTTTCGATTCTATAGTTTTTTGTTGCCATTAATTTCTTTTGTATTTTTTGTAGTATGGGATATATTTTAGCAAATATGCTAGATTAATTAGCTGAATTTAATTTATCACCTTTATTGGAGAAAAAATGATGGATATCGACGTTACAAAAGGAAAGACTGAGCCAAGAAACAAAGGCAATTTAAATCCTCCTGAATTTAATTCTATTGATGAAGAAAGGAGACATGGTCTAGAAAGATTAGCCAGCGCTTTTCGTATGTTTGCTCATTTCGGTTTTGATGAAGGACTCGCTGGGCATATAACTTTGAGAGATCCAGAACACAAAGATCATTTCTGGGTTAATCCATTTGGAGTGCACTTCGGACAGATGAAGGTATCTGATTTATTATTAGTCAGTCATGATGGAGACATTGTAATTGGTGATAGACCTGTAAATAATGCTGCATTTGCTATTCATTCTAGATTGCATATGAATCATCCTGACTTAAATGCTGCAGCGCACTCGCATTCAATGTATGGAAAAACTTTCTCTACCATGGGGAGATTATTAGAACCAATTACTCAAGATTCTTGTGCTTTCTATGAAAATCACGTGTTATTTGATGACTTTACTGGAGTAGTTCTCGATACCAGCGAAGGTGATAGAATTGCAGAAGCATTAGGAGATAAAAAAGCAGCCATCTTAAAAAATCATGGTCTTTTAACAACCGGAACAACTGTTGACGAAGCTGCTTGGGGATTTTTATCTATGGACAGGTGCTGCCAGTCTCAATTAATGGCTGAGAATGTTGGACAGATGCAAAGAATACCAGATCAAGTTGCTGAACTTACAAAAAATCAAGTTGGTTCACCAATAGGTATGTGGATGAGCTACCAGCCTATTTATGATCTCATGCTAGAGAAGGATGATAGCTTCTTAAACTAAGCCTTTTTAAGAGCTTCTTTCATCTTATCGTCATAACCTTCAACGAATCCCCAATTTGACATATAACTTATAAATTTGGGGGAGAGGCCCTCATCAGACAAATAGTCGGCAGTTACAGGAACAGTGGGAGTCTCAAATTCTGGGTTGTCTTCATAAAGCAATGGGAAGTTATGATTCAGTATGGCTGCCCTTCCAAGCATAATCCAATCAATGTCCGATTCCATTGCACGAGTTGCATCTTGAGGAGTCCTTATGTTGCCTGCGACACCTAATCTAGTATTGCCCTTATCAAGTTCTGCAAAATGCTGAAGTAGCGTCTTACCTTTGTATTCCTCTTCTTGAGGCTCTTTAAAACAGTCCCATAAAGACATATCTAAGAAATCTAATTTATCGGACATCATGAGTTCTTGTGCTAATTGCTTTGATTCGCCAAGCTTTATACCAAATCTTTCTGAAGACAACCTAACACCCAACATAAAATCTTTAGAACACTCTGACCTAATACCATCAATTATTTCATTAAGTAAACGCGCCCTTCCGTGTAAATCTCCTCCGTATTCATCATCTCTAAGATTCACTTCATCGCTAAGAAATTGGCAAATGATGTAACCGTGGGCCCCATGGAGTTCAACACCGTGAAAACCTGCTTTTTCAGATCTTACCGCCCCAGCTATAAAGTCGTCCCTCAATGTCTTAACCTCATCTAAGCTTAAAGCACGCGCCGAAAATTCTTCATTATCAGAAGGACAAACAGGATCTTCTCCTATAAGTTCCTTAGGTGAACGCATGCCAGCATGATGAAGTTGAACTATAGAAATACTGTCATGATCATTTATTTCTTTAGCCAACCTGGATAAGCCTTCTAGATGGTCATCGGAAAAAACTCCCATCTGACCTGGAAATCCTTTACCTATAGCCTGAACATGTGATGCACATGTCATGGTAAGCCCGAAACCTCCTTTTGCTCTCATAGTGAGCCAGTGAAATTCTTCATCAGACATAATGCCATCTTCATGACTTTGAGAATTGGTTAATGGAGCTAGCATGAAGCGATTCTTCATATCAGGTCCCCTAGTAAAATTTAAAGAAGTTAGTAATTTACTCACTTAACTTTTCCTCTATTTGCCATAAATTATCTTTTCCAAAATACATATCATCTCCAATGAAAAAAGTAGGTATGCCAAAGACCCCTCTTTCAGCTGCAGCTTCTGTATTGGAAATAAGTTTAGCTTTGACATCAGGATCTTGCATTTGGGTCATCAGCTTTTCGGCATCTAATCCAGACTCTTCAAATGCAGATTTTATTACTTCAGGATCATCCATTTTCTTTGGTTCTTCCCACATATGTATTAAAACCTTATCAATATAATCTTCTAAATAGCCATCCATATCAGCAGCCACCGCACCTCTAATAATTTGCAAACTTATTACTGGAAAATGTGGATTCATTTGAAATTTTTCTAAACCATGTCTTTGAATAAAGCGTTGCATCTCAATATTCTGATATTCATTTTTATTCTTAACTCCAAAAAACTGCTCCATAGGGGGCTTGTTATTAGTTAATTTGAAAATACCTCCAAGTAAGACAGGAATATAATTAACCTTAGCTCCCGTTCTTTCTTTAATTGTTTGCATTACCTTATGACTTAAATAGGCGTTAGGGCTTGCAAAATCAAAGTAAAAATCTACTTCTTTAGACATATCATTACCTCCTTATGTATCCTGATTTTCTAATATTTCTTCTTCTGTGGATTCAATCATATCAATAATGGCAGAATAATCACGACCTACACAAAGACCATCCATAAAAAGATTAAACTCTTCTTGAGAGATTCCATTACCATCTCCATAGGACAAGCCAAATAAAGCTTCACATCTTTCTTGATCATCAAATCTTTCATCTTTAGAAAGTCTATCGAGTAAGTAATCCTTTGTGTACTCAATACTAGACATAACCACGCCTTGATCATTCTCTGAATCAAGAATCAGATATTTATTTCCTTCTCCTATTGACCAGGCGCTCCATGAAGGGAGACTGCTGTCTCTTCCTTTACCTGGATTTCCACTGTAAGCAAACTCGGCCCAATACGATTGGATTTGATCGGAAAGTTTTTTTCCAGCCGGGTAAGCATCCTCTCCGAAAAGAAAATTCTTAACAATGTAGCTATCGAAAGAACCAAAAACAAAAAGTATTTCCAGAGCATGAGCTGCGCCAATTAACTTTGATAAATCCATACCATTTACGGTACTTAATTCATCCCAATCAAACCTATATGCAAAAGTTTCAGAATGGCCTGATTCAACTAATTGTTTTGCTGGTGAATCTACTGCTCTTTGTTTCCAAAAAGAAGATCCATAAAAATTTATGGCCTCGTAATAATCAAGATCAATAATTTCTAGAGGCATCTCATCGATTCCTACACTGCTGTATAAACCTGAAGAAGGTCCCCATTTCACAAAATCTCTATTCATAGAGTTAAAGAATTTATTTTCGTCTTTGTTTGTGCCGGTAATTATAGGTACTCTGGATAAAGCTCCATTTGTGAATGACTCTTCTATACCACCTTTCAAAATTACGTGACCATCAGGAAAGACTCTAGTCATACCACTTCGTTTAGGTCGTGCGTCAGAACTTGATTGCATGAGGACTTCCGGAGTCTGCTCGTAAAACAGTGTTTTGATTTCTTCAGATTCCATAGTATTTTGGATTTCTCTGGCCTCTTCTAGATTGTTAGCCTTATTGTTTGCCAACAAGATATGATTAAAAACTTCTAGGCCACTTGTTGTCGAGGCAATGCCCGTTTCAGGTAAATAAGATTCAGTAACCTCTATCGACGAAGCTGACATGATGCCACTTTGAACAATAACTTTATGAAATAAACCTTCTGCTAAGGGTGATGCAAAAATTGCAGCAGAGTTATGCCCTCCAGCAGACTCACCAAAAACGGTAACATTACCGGGATCTCCGCCAAATGAATCGATATTCTTATTAATCCACTCTAAAGCCTTGATGGTATCTAGAGTTCCGTAGTTTCCAGATACATCAGACTTTGATGAAAAAGAATCATACAGAGCAGGATGTCTAAACCATCCAAGAGGTCCCATTCTGTATTGAACGGTTACAACAATAACCTTATGTTTAGAAACTAAAATGCTTGGATCATAAACGTGTGCACTTCCAACTACATTAGCGCCCCCATGAATCCACATCATCACCGGAAGCTTCTCTTGAGAATTTTCTATATCTTCTTGACTGAGTTTGGGCGTCCAAATGTTTAAATATAGACAATCCTCACTTCCACTCCACTTATCTTCACCATCTGCTCCAAACATGCTTGCTCTTTGAAAACAGCCTGCTTTGAACTTCCCAGCTTCCAGAGTACCAGTCCAAGGGGAGGCATCTTCTGGTGCTTTCCATCTTAATTCTCCAACAGGAGGTTTGGCAAAAGGAATGCCTTTCCAAGTGTAAGTATTATTTTCTCCCTCCAATCCTATTACTGAGCCTTCAGATATTTCTCTTAATGAGTTTTCGTCAAAAGATTTACTGCAACCTACAAGCAGAGCTAGGAGCATAAAAGGAATATAAATTTTAATTCGCATAATTTTTACCAATTTTCTGACCAAGGTCTCAAATCAAGTTCGAAGGACCAGGTACTTTTCTGTTGTTTATGAAGCATCAAGAAATTTTCAGCAATACTTTCAATATTTAGTTTGCCATCTTCGCCTTTACTACTAGCAAACTCAGGAAATCTTAAATTTACTTTGTCGCCGTCTATTATCCCGTCAATAATGACATGAGCTACATGAATGCCTTGAGGACCAAATTCTTTTGCAAGACCTTGAGCTAGAGATCTTTCAGCGCTCTTAGCTGCAGCAAACGCGGTAAAGGGAGGTTTGGATCTTATTGAAGCAGTTGCTCCTGTAAACATCAAAGACCCTCCGTGCTTTAATAAACGTGGTATAGCTTCTTGAGATATAAGGAACGCCCCTTTTGCACAAATTTCCCATAAATCCTGAAAAAAATCTAAATCCATTTCCAAGAAAGGTTTAGCATTATTATTTCCGGCATTGTAGATGACTGACTCAAGTACACTTTCCGTCTCATCGAAAGTTTTAAAAATTCTTTTTATATCTTCTTCCTTAGTGACATCTCCAGTAATTCCTTTAATTGATCCATTTTGTACTTGTATTTTAGATAAAGCTTCCATATTTTGAGTGCTTCTCCCGCAGCCAATAACATCGTAGCCTTCTTCCGCAAATTTCTTACACAATGCCACACCCAAGCCTTTATCCGGCCCAACACCCAGCACTAAAACTGTTTTGTTTCTCCCCATTAATTAATTATAAGCAACTATACTGACTTGATAAACTTTAATGGAACTAAATACTTCCATGTTTTAAAGCTTGCATGAGTTCAATTACTTTCGTAAATTAATAAAAAATTAAAGATTAAAAAAGGAGAAAACGATATGCAAATATCACCCATACCTACTCTGTCAGAAGAAATAAATGATATACGTCTTAGAACTGCTGACATTGTTGCCAATAGAATCATACCCAATGAAGCTACGATTTACGCTGGAGGGGAAAAATCAAAAAAACTTAGAAAGGAAATTAATGAAGAGGTAAAAAAACAAGGCTTATGGGCTCCACACCTACCTTCTGAGTATGGAGGAATGGATAATGGTTTTCTTGAACTGGCCTACATGAATGAAATCTTAGCTTGGTCTCCTTTGGGAAATAGACTGTTTGGAGTTATAGCCCCTAATTCAGGTAATCAAAAGATTCTCGTTAAATATGGAACAGACGAACAAAAGAAGAAATGGCTTATTCCTCTCATCAACCAAGAAATGGAATCTGGTTTCTCTATGACAGAGCCCGATTCTGCAGGATCAGACCCAAGATCACTAAAAACTACTGCCGTTAGAGAAGGAGATGAATGGGTAATAAACGGTCATAAAATTATGACCTCAAATGGCAATAGAGCAGATTTCTTAGTCGTGATGTGTAAAACAGAAGAAGATGGAGACGAAGGCGGCGCAAATTCAAAGATGACACAGATTATTGTCCCCACTGACTCTCCTGGACTTACCAAAGTTAGATCGGTTCCTATTTGGGGTCATACTGGTGGTGATCATATGGAAATAAAATATGAAAATGTGAGAGTACCAGTTGAAAATGCTCTAGGTGCTAGAGGTTCTGGTCACCAAGCAGCTCAAGATAGACTGGGAGCCGGAAGGGTTTACCACTGCATGAATACAATTGGCCAAATGTGGAGAGCTTTTGACATCATGGTTAAGTACTCAACAGAAAGAGAAGTCCATGGAGGAAAGCTTGAAAGCAAACAATTCATTCAAGGATTCATTGCAGATTCTTATATGGATATTCAAGCCTCTAGGTTGATGACCATTCACTGTTCAGAAATTATGGACAAAGAAGGTGATGCGAGAGTGGATATTTCAGCAATTAAAGTATTCGTCCCAGCTGCAGGAACAAGAGTAGTCGATAGAGCGATTCAGATTCACGGATGGAGAGGTGTATCTAGTGATACTCCTCTGGCAGGAATGTATCAAGGTTTTAGAACTTTGAGACTTGCTGATGGACCAGATGAAGTTCATAGAATTCTAATTGCTAAAGAAATCCTAAACAGATACCACGATGGTCTCTCTTGGGACTTTGGGGTGTAAAAAAATTATTTGGTAGGAACCAAACGCACAGTTGAAGTTGAACTGGCAACTAAAGTGTCTTCTTGATAAAGCTTGCTGGTCATAAAAGCTGTGCTTTTTCCTAGTTGAAGTACTTCTGCTACCGCTACTAATTTTCCTTGACGTGTAGGCGCTAAGAAACTGACATTGATATCCAATGTCATAGGTATTACTTTAAAATCAAAAAGGCCCATCAAAAGATGAGCCATAGGGGCATCTAACATACCCGTAACAAAACCACCCTGCACTACTTGACCGTCTGAATGCGTAAAATCATATATAGCTTCGAATTCCATCTCAATTAGAGGAGGCTCAGACGAGAAATTAATAACCTTTGCACCTAAAGTATCTGTACAAGGGGCAGAGTTATTTTGAAAAGATTGTAAGATTTGTGAGTCGTCCATAACTGGTGCTAGTTTAACCCAAGATCATGGAAAAGGGTGGTAGATGAAACTTTTTGCTGCGCCCAACCAAAAATTAATTTTTCAAAGCCCCACCTACCATAGAGAGGAAGATGTAGCTTAATTTCGCTTGTGCAGCTTAATGGGTGACGGCTACATCTTCCTTATGAACTGAGTGAGTTACCTTGGAGAGGTTTTCTGGGGAGAATTAAACGTCTCTCAGTTACAATTTAATATCTAGAGAGCTTACCTTGGAGAGGTTTTTTTCTGGGGAGAATTAAACGTCTCTTGATATTGATGACAATTATATATAAGTATAAATAATTTGTATAGTACTAAAGTAAAAATATTTTAATAAGCTTTTCCATCTTCTTCTCTTCGCCCTTTAATAAAATTTAAGCTAATATTAATTTTCAGATAGGAGATTAAGTGGATTTAATATTAGAGTTTTGGGGTTCTGGTACAGCAAGAACTCTTAGACCGATTTGGATGGCGGAAGAACTAAATCTTAAGTACCAATTAAATCCCATAGGACCAAGAACGGGAGAAACACTTACACCTGAATATTCAGCTCTTAATCCAAAACAAAAGATACCTTTGCTAAAACATGGAGATTTTCTCTTATCTGAAAGTGTGGCTATTTGCAGATACTTACAGAGCATTTCTTCTTCTAAAACTATACCCTCCCCTGAAGACAGACAGACACAAGCCAAAGAAGATGAATGGTGTAATTTTATTTATGGAGAGTTAGATGAAACTTCTCTCTACGTAATGAGGCGTCATTACGATCTAAAAAAAATATATGGAGATGCTCCTGAAGTGGTAAAAAGTTGTCGAGAGTATTTTGAAAAACAGTTGGGTGTGGTAGAAGATACCTTATCTCAAAATGGAACTTTATTTGGATTAGAATTCGGATTAGCTGATATTCTTTTAACATCTTGTCTTGATTGGGCGGTAGCTTATGAATTTGAATTGCCTGAGAATATTTATAAGTACCATAAACGAATTACAGTTAGAGATGCTTATATTAAAGCTGTAGAAATTAATTATAAGAGTTAGAGGAATATACATGGGACCACTTGAAGGAGTAAGGATTATTGATTTAACTAGTATGGTTTCAGGGCCAATGGGAGCTATGATGCTTGCAGACCAAGGTGCAGAAGTTATCAAAGTTGAACCAATTGCGGGAGAGCAATTAAGGCACATGGCAGCACCTCATAATGGAGTTAATCCTGTTTTCTATTCTTGTAACAGAGGAAAAAAATCATTAGCTATAGACCTTAAATCAAAAGAAGGTAAGCAAATATTAATCAAATTAATAAAAGACTCCGATGTTTTGATGCAAAACTTCAGACCTGGCACTACTGACCGTATGGGTTTTGGGTATGAAGCAATGAAAAAAATTAATCCAAATCTAGTTTACTTATCAATTAGTGGTTTTGGAGATAAAGGACCTTATGCTCAATCAAGAGTTTATGATCCAGTAATTCAAGCCCTTTCTGGTGCTACAGATATTCAAGCAGATAGGAATACAAGAACTCCTAAAATGTTCAGGGTTGTTATTGCAGATAAAGTGACTTCCTTGACAGCAGCACAAGCAATTTCATCAGCCCTGTATGCCAGAGAGAGAACCGCTAAAGGTCAACATATAAAACTTTCAATGCTAGATTCTGTAATCGCATTCTTTTGGCCGGAAGGTATGTCGGGACTTGTTTTTAAAGAGAACGAGTTTGATGTTAGGAAGTTACAAGGGTCGCAGGATTTAATTTATGAGGCTAAGGATAGATACATAACAGCTGGTGCTGTCTCTGATGCTGAGTGGACAGGTATGTGCAATGCTTTAAATATGCAGCAGCTTATAAATGATGAGAGATTTGCAACATCAGCTGCACGAGTTATTAATGCTGAAGAAAGGAAGAAAATTACAGGCCAAGAAATAAAGAAATGGCAAAGCAATGATATTTTATCAAGATTTCAAGAAGAAGGAGTTCCCAGTGCACCCCTGCTCGATAGAATGGAATTAATGAACCATGAGCAGATTATTAAAAACCAAACTATTCTTAGACAAGAATACGAAGGGTTTGGAGAAGTCAGGCAGGCAAGGCCAGCAGCACATTTCGAAGATACACCCAGCGAAATATCAAGACCAGCTCCAAAACTGGGCGAACATGGAGAAGAAATACTTAATTCAATTGGTATATCAGAATCTGTTAGAAAAAAGCTTGTAGATGAAGGAAAAATTTTTATCACTGAGAGTTAAAAAAAGGGGCTTAAGCCCCTTTTTTTTATGATGAATGAGATTAATTAGCAGAATAAGTCTGTTCACATTCTTCAAAACTATCAGAGATAATAGTGCCCCCTACTGCTTGAAGAGCTAACCATTGATCAGTCCATGCAGCTTCTCCATCAAAGTACTCATCAAAGAGTTTTCCGAAAGATGAAGCATCAGGAGTAGCGCTTCTAACCATAACCGTTTGAGCTTCATGTGTTCCTCCTCCAATTGGAAGAAAAACTCCATTAAAGAAGTCCGAATGACCAGCCTCAATAATTGCCTTTTCTAAATCAGTCATAGCGGCGACAAAGTCCTGAAGTTTGTCTGTTGGTACATTCACTCTTTGAACTCTTTCGTAGCCGGGATCAAGTCTCCAAGGTTTTGCGGCTTTCCAAGTAACTCCGTACTTAGGCTCTCTAAGTTGAGCAAAGCTTTCTGGAGCTTGTTGCGGATCATATTTTAATGAACCTACTAAAGCCGCTTCAACACTAGGAAATGCACTCCATACCATCATCTGACCTGCATATTCATTTCCTGATCTTGTTATACAAACTCCAGCATCGGATGCACCGGTGGCTGAGAAAGCTGAAGTGTTAGATTTCAGAGTATCTACATACTTATCAATATCAGGTGATGCCAACATTAAAGTAGTGAAAGCACCATCTGTTGTTCCTCTATTAAGTGGTTCGTCTGAGTAAATTCCATAAGATAGAATTAAACTCAAAATTAACATTATTTTATTCATAATTTTTTCCTTTATTTATTAAATTAACTAACTGGTAGCATCAAAATAGATAGCGGTACCTAGATTTTTTAAGTCAGGATGATGCTCTCCTATGAATTCTATGAAACCATCCCACCACTCAGAACCAAGCATGGCATCAGAAAACTTACCGTAAGCTTCTTGTGAATCAAATTCAATAGAATAATAGACTTGTTCCATACTTCCGCCAGAAATTGCTCTCCATAATCTAGGATTTTTTGCACCCATGGATTCATGTATTGGTCCGGACTGCTTAGAGCCTTCAATTAAAACCTCCAAAGCTTTGGGAGTACCTTCCCATGTCGTCACTGCTTGTATTGTCATTTTTATCTCCTATAACGTAACAAGTAATTAATATAACCGACTTATGAGAGTTTTTCATAATAAAAGTTGGTCGGGACGGCTGGATTTGAACCAGCGACCACTACACCCCCAGTGTAGTGCGCTACCAGACTGCGCCACGCCCCGATTATTTTATTTTAGCTAAAAGGTCTTCTAGTTCTTCAACTAGCTTTTGCTCATTACCATCTCCAGAGAATTGCTTTTTCGATGATTGCAAAGATTTCTTTGCACCTGTAATTGTCATACCTTCTTCATAAAGAAGTGATTGGATTTGTTTTATCAATTCGATATCTTTAGATTGATAATATCTTCTACTGCCTTTTCTGGTAACCGGCCGAAGTTGTTCAAACTCTTTTTCCCAAAATCTTAATGTATGAGATTTGATATTGCAGAGTGTTGAAACTTCGCTGATAGAAAGATATTTTTTATCCATCAAAAGTAGCTATTTTTTTTCTTAATTTATTACCAGCTCTGAATGTTACTACTCTTCTAGCGCTAATTTTTACTTCTTCACCTGTTTTTGGATTTCTTCCTGGCCTCTCATTCTTATTCAAAAGTTCAAAATTTCCAAAACCCGATAACTTCACTTCTTCTCCACTAATTAAGGCTTCTTTAATCTCACCAAAGAAGTCTTCGATCAGTACCTTGCACTCACTTTTATTCAGTCCAAGCTCATTATGCAAGTACTCCACCATGTCTGCTTTAGTAATTGTAGCCATCTAAATCCTCAACTCTCCATTTAGATCTTTTTTCACTGATTTTATAATTTTATCGACCGCTCCATCAATATCAGAATCTAGTAAAGTTTTTTTCATAGCCTGCCAAGAAACAGATAGGGCTACGCTCTTTTTATTTGGGCCTATTCCTTCACCTTCATAAATATCAAAAATGCTTATCTCTTTAAAAAATTTGCCTGCAGACTGCATAACAGTAGTTTGAATAGATTCAGCATCTACGTTCCTATCAAACAAGAAGGCAAGATCCCTAGAAGTAGAGGGAAATTTTGAAAAATCTTTAAATTTAGAATTAGCTTTAAGCTCCAAAGAGTCAATTTCTAGAGAGAAAATGAAAATATTCTTTTTTAAGCCTAGATTTTCAAGACACGAAGGGTGCAAAGTTCCTATATACCCCATCTCCCTATTTTTATATCTTATAGAAGCCGATATGCCTGGATGTAAAAATTCTTTTGTGCATTCTTTTAGAGAAAAAGGAGTATCAAATAAAGAAGTTAAATCCGTCAAAACTCCTTTCAAATCGTAAAACGAAACTTCGTCTGACTTTTTATTCCAATTATCTAAAGCCAAATTACCTGTCATCAGTCCAGCCACAACCTTGGTTTCGATTACCTTTTTATTATTCTGTAAGTGAAAAGTATTACCAATTTCAAACAGTCTTTGATTCTCTTGTCCGTGATTGAGATTATATGAGCAAGTATTAACAAGGCCTGATATGAGATTTGTCCTCATAAAAGACATGTTTTGTGAAATAGGGTTATCAACTCTTAAAGTATTTTGTTCCTGACCAAACATTTCATTATCTGCTTCACTGATAAATGAATAGGTAATAATCTCATTGAAACCTTTAGATACAAGCTTATTCGAAATAAGAGATTCGGGTTTTAAATTACCTTTTTTATAAACTGGCTTTAAAGAAACTTGCGGCAAAGAATCGTATCCTTCTAGCCTTGCTAGCTCTTCAATGAGATCTGCTTCAATCTCAAGATCATATCTCCATGAAGGAGATTTAGCGACTATGTTTTCACCCTGAGATTGAGGACTTAAACCTAAACCTTTAAAGAATCTTAATGCTTCTTTTTTTGGAATAGCTGTTCCCAGAATTTGATTTGCTCTGTTCAGGTTTATCTCTATATTTTTGCGTTTAGGGAGTTGAGTTTTAATTGTCTTATTTATTGTATTTCCAAACTCACCTCCTACAGTTGAGTTCAATAATGAAGAAGCTCTATTTATAGCTAATTCTTGTATTTCGTAATCAACCCCTCTTTCAAAGCGAATGGAAGCGTCAGTCTGAAAGCCAAACTTTCTAGCTTTGCCTCTTATTATTGTAGGTTTGAAAAAAGCACTTTCTAGAAATATTGAGTTTGTTTTATCCGTTACAGAAGAAGCTTTTCCTCCCATTATTCCTGCAAATGCTACAGCTGCTTTTTCATCAGAAATGACTAAACAGCTCGAATCGAGCTCTAATTCTTGATCATCTAATAATATTATTTTTTCTTTCTCTTTAGCTAACCTTACAGTTATGTCTCCGTTGAGTTTTTGTCTATCGAATGCATGCAAAGGTTGTCCGAGTTCTAATAAAATATAGTTTGTAATGTCTACGACTGGGTCTATAAGTTTCTGATCACTTAATTTTAACCTTTCAGCTATGAGGGGAAGGGTTTTAGACTTTAAAGAAATATTTTTAATGGTTCGTCCAAAATAGATTGGACCATCCTTACAAACCTTCAAATTTATATCGTCTGTAAATGATTCTGAAATCTTATTTATCTTTGGGAGGGAAAATTTTAAATTATTTATAACTGCAAGTTCCCTGGCAACTCCCAGTACACTGAAACAGTCACCTCTATTAGGAGTTATATCTAATTTAATAATAGAATCATTACCCGTAATCTTAGACTTAACATCTTCATACCCGTCCACCTCAAGACCGGCCATGGTAAGTTGATGACATATTTCTTGAGTTGATAAATCAATATCAATAAACTCTTTTAACCAATTTTTACTAAATTGCATTTTTAAAATTGATTTAAGAATCTAATATCATTATCAAAGAAGGCTCTTAGATCTGGGATATCGTATTTAAGCATAGCCATTCTCTCTACTCCCAAACCAAAAGCAAAACCACTGTATTTTTTTGTATCTACTCCCACTCCTTTAAGGACATTAGGATGAACCATTCCACAGCCTAGAACTTCTAGCCAATTCTTTTTCCATCTTATATCTGCTTCTGCCGATGGCTCAGTAAAAGGAAAGTAGGAAGGTCTAAACCTAAGTTCTACCGCTTCACCAAAAAAGTCCTCTAAAAAATCATTCAATAAACCTTTTAATTGAGAAAATGAAGCACCCTCTTCAACAACTAATCCCTCAATTTGATGGAACATAGGAGTATGAGTAAGATCAGAATCTTTTCTATAAACCTTACCGGGACAAATTATCCTATGAGGTGCTTTAGCTTTTTCCATTGTTCTTATTTGAACAGGTGAAGTGTGGGTTCTTAGTAGACCTTTATTATTTAAGTAAAAGGTATCATGCATGTCCTTCGCTGGGTGATCAGCAGGGACATTCAGAGCCTCGAAATTATAGTAGTCAATTTCAGCTTCAGGACCAGATTCTATATCAAAACCCATTCGCTCAAAGAAATCGCATATATCTTTAATAGTCTGAGTGACTGGGTGAACCGAACCCTTTAGATCTTCAAACCCATCAAGTGTGACATCTATCTTTTGTTGGTTTAATTTATCTTGTTTTTCTTGAGCCGAAATAGATATAGTTTTTTGAGCGTAACCAGATTCTAAAGTGGACTTAAGTTGATTGAGAATTTTCCCAGCTTCTTTTCTTTTTTCCTGCGGAAGAGACCCTAAAGATTTCAAAAGAATATTTACTTCACCTTTCTTTCCTAAAAAAGATCTGTAAGCATCATCTAAGTCGGATTTAGTGTTTACCGAATCAAAATCAGAAGTTGCCCTAGATTCAATATCTAATATTATTTGCTTTAGAGAGTCTAAGTCCATGATCTAATTAATATTTTAGACCATTATACTCTTAATAGACTTCAGCTTATTAAGAGAAATTAGATTAAGCAGCTAAATTTGATTTAGCTTGTTCAGCTATTAGAGAAAAAGCCTCTTTATCATTTACCGCTAAGCTTGCTAATACTTTTCTGTCTAGATCTATATTAGCTTTTTTTAGACCTGCAATAAGTTTGCTGTAGGTTAAGCCATTCTCTCTTGCTGCAGCATTTATTCTAACTATCCATAAAGAACGAAATGTTCTTTTCTTAACCCTTCTATCTCTATAAGCGTATTGTCCAGCACGCATAACCGCCTGCTTAGCAACTTTATAAGTCCTACTTCTAGCACCTCTATAACCTTTAGCCTGCTTTAATACTTTTTTATGCCTAGCTCTTGCCTGGACTCCTCTTTTTACTCTTGCCATCTTTCTTCTCTTTAAGTTTTTGTTTTAAGCATCTTGTCAACAAGCACTTGATCGCCTTTAGCTATCTCAGTTGTTCCTCTAAGCTGTCTTTTTCTTTTAGTTTTCATCTTAGTAAGGATATGGCTTTTATTGGCTTTCTTTCTCTTAAGCCCGGAGCCTGTGCTCTTAAATCTCTTACTTGCTCCACTATGTACTTTTAATTTACTCATAATTAATTCTTTTTATTTGGTGCCATCATCATCACTAACTGTCTTCCTTCCAGTGTAGGGAATTGTTCGACACTTGCCATGCTCTCTAAATCAGATTCGACTCGCTTAAGTAATTCCATACCTATTTTTTGATGAGCCATTTCTCTGCCTCTGAATCTTAGTGTAATTTTTGCTTTGTCTCCGTTTTCAATAAAACTTTTTATTTTGTTAACTTTTATTTCGTAATCATTTTTCTCAGTAACAGGTCTAAACTTAATTTCTTTAACTTGTTGCCTTTTTTGTTTCTTTTTTGAAGCTGCTTTTTGTTTTTTTGCATCAAAAATATGTTTACCATGATTCAGTAGTCTGCAAACTAAAGGATCACCATCTTTTGCCATTTGAACCAAGTCTAAATTTGCTTCTGTCGCTTTAGATAAAGCTTCAGGTAGACTTAAAATTCCTAACTGTTCCCCTGACTCACTGATGAGTCTTATCTTATCTGCTTTTATTTCACCATTAATGGGTAAACGCTTTTCAGACTTCTTAAAAGATTTTCTTTGAGCTATGTGATTCTCCTATTTTTATTATATTTTTTCATCCACAACTTTTTGAAGTTTTTGGATGAATTTATCAATCGACATTTCTCCAAGGTCTTCTCCCCCTCTAGCGCGAACAGAAATTGTATTATTTTCCATTTCCCTATTACCCGCTATTAAAAGATAAGGTGTCTTCTGTAAAGAGTGGTCGCGAATTTTATAAGTGATCTTCTCATTCCTCAAGTCCGAATGAGCTCTAAATCCACTTTTTTTCAATAAATCGGCTATTTTTTCGCAATATTCACCCTGTTTATCAGTAATATTCAAAATTTCAGCTTGAATTGGAGATAACCAAGTCGGCAAGGCCCCTCCATAGTGCTCAATTAAAACGCCTATGAATCTCTCAAAAGATCCTAAAACAGCTCTGTGTATCATCACGGGATGATATCTCTCACTATCCGAGCCCACAAATTTTGCATCTAATCTTTCTGGAAGAATAAAATCTGCTTGAAAAGTTCCGCATTGCCATTCTCTTCCAAGAGCATCAATTAAAACAAAATCTAATTTTGGACCGTAAAAGGCTCCATCTCCTTCAACAACTTCATAAGGCAGACCAAGATTATTAATTGCATTTTCTAAAGCTAATTCTGCTTTATCCCATACCTCATCTGAGCCAGCTCTAATTTCAGGACGAGTGGAGAGTTTGATTTCAAATGCTCCGAAACCTAATACTGAGTATATTTCAGACAATAACTCTATAAATTTTTTCGTTTCCTCTTGAATTTGATCTTCAGTACAAAATATATGTCCATCATCTTGGGTAAATCCTCTCACTCTCATTAAGCCATGCAAAGTTCCTGATGCTTCGTATCGATGGCATGAACCAAATTCAGAAAATCTAATAGGCAAATCTCTATAAGACCTCAAACCTTGGTTGAATATCTGAACATGACAAGGGCAATTCATCGGCTTAAGGGCATTGGTTCTTTTTTCATTGGCATGCTCTTCATCAATCTCTGTGATAAACATATTTTCTCTGTATTTATCCCAGTGACCCGAAGCTTCCCATAATTTTCTATCCACAATCTGTGGTGTATTTATTTCTTGATAACCGTATTCATCTTGTTTAGATTTTATAAAGTCTTTTAATGATGAATATATAGACCAACCTTTCGGATGCCAGAAAACCATACCAGGAGCCTCTTCCTGAAAATGGAATAAATCCAACTGTCTTCCAAGCTTTCTATGATCTCTCTTTTCTGCCTCTTCTTGTTGAAGCAAATAAGCATCTAATTCTTTTGAACTTGGCCATGCAGTGCCATATATCCTTTGCAACATTTCATTTTTGGAATCGCCTCTCCAGTAAGCACCAGATACCTTGGTCAGCTTAAAGGCCTTTAAATGCCTCATATTGGTTACATGAGGACCGCGGCACATATCGATATATTCTTCATGATGATAAAGCGCGATTATTTCTTCATCAGGAATTTCTTCAGCAAGATTAACTTTATAAGGTTCGTTTCTATCTTTAAAAGTTTCTATTGCCTTTTTTTGTGACACTACCTCTCTAATTACATCGTAGTTGGTCTTGGCAAGCTTACGCATTCTAGCCTCTATAGCTTTGAGATCTTCATCAGATAAGTTTTTATCAAGTTTGATATCGTAATAAAAACCATCTTTGATAACAGGGCCAATTGCCATTTGAGCTTTAGGGTAAAGCTGCTTGAGAGCATGCGCCAATAGATGAGCACATGAATGTCTTACTATTTCCAAACCATCATCATCACTTACAGTTACAATTTCTAGACTGCAGTCTTGGTCAATAACTTCGGACGCATCAACTAAATTACCGTTAATTCTTCCAGCAACAGTGGCTTTAGCTAACCCCGAACCAATATCTTTAGCAACTTCATCGATGCTTATAGGGTTTTCAAAATTTCTTACGGAATTATCTGGAAGAGTAATGTTAGGCATATTCAGTGGTGACCCATACTAAAGGGCACATGTTAGTTAAAAGAATTATTGTAATTGAAATTTTTATTCAAGGCGACAAAAGAGCCTTTTTCCAGTCTGTTCCTGATTTTAAATAGAGTTCTCTTTTATGAAGCCTATTTTTTTGATCTATCCAAAATTCGATAGAAATTGGAGCTACGATGAAACCTCCCCATCTTTCAGGTCTTTCTATCGTTTTATTTGAGTGCTCTTTTTCAAAGCTTTCAGATTTTTGTGTTAATGATTCATAAGATTCTAGTTCTTGGCTTTGCAAAGAAACAGAAGCTGAAATTTGAGAACCTCTTGGTCTAGAGGAAAAATATTCATCATTTTCCTTTTCACTTACTTTTGAGCATTCTCCTTCTATTCTTATTTGTTTATTCGTTTTAGCCCACCAAAAAGTTAGGGCAACATGAGGAAAGGCTGAAATCTGCTTACCTTTATTACCCTCATAATCAGTAAAAAAAACAAAACCCTCTTCAGATATTCGTTTAAGTAGTACCATCCTAGAAGTAGGCCTGCCAGCAGAATCAAGTGAAGCAATATTCATGGCATGTGGTAAAGCTACCTTGCCATCTTGAGCTTCTTGGATCCACTCATGAACTTGAAGGATAGGACCTGAAAGCGAATCAGCAGCCTCGTAAAAATTCATTTATTTATTGCTTGAAACCCAATAATCAAGACTAAAATATTTGCCTCCACCAAAACACAATAAAATCATTAGCATCAGACTATATAAAGCAGCGAATTCAATTCCATTTGCTTCATGTGGCCAACCATTTTGGTAGTGAACTAGATAGCCCGCAAAAAACATAACAACCAAAAGAGGCACTGAAGCCCATCGAACAAATAACCCCACTAGAAGTAGAGCTCCCCCTCCAGCTTCAGTAATAATTACAAGCCAAGTGAAAATATCAGGAAAAGGAACACCAAGAGTTCCTAAGTAACCTGAAAACTTCTCAAAAGTATCGAGTTTTCCTATACCTGCATACCAGAGTACATAAAAAAGGTACACTCTAGTTAGAAATAAAGGTACAAATTCTAGGCTTTCAAAGCCTTTTAAAAAATTATGTATGCTGTAAATAAGTTTCATCTTATATTTTTTGTACGACAACACTTCCAACAGAATAACCTGCTCCAAAAGAACTAATTACACCTATATCATCTTCAGAAAA
>SGZM01000019.1 GCA_004214065.1 Gammaproteobacteria bacterium
CACTTACTGCCGTCAATTAGACAATCCGCTTCACTTTTTCCTCTCTCTATTAAACCAATTATCTTATCTTTAGCTTGTGGGCTAATCACTGGACCAAACCCAGATTCCTCAGAATCCCAAGGGCCAGGAGCAACTATCTCCATTTCATTTTTGAGATCTTCGATCCATTCTTTCGAAGAGCCAACAAATACAGCAACACTGATAGCCATACATCTTTGACCTGCTGCTCCAACTGAAGATCCAACTAAGCTGTCTATGGTTTTATTTTTATTTGCATCCGGCATAACAACCATGTGGTTCTTTGCTCCGGCAAAAGATTGAACCCTTTTTAGATGTTCGGTTCCAGTTTTATAAATATATTGACCTACTGGAACTGATCCAACAAATGAAATAGCCCTTATTTCTGGATGTCTAATAAGTATATCAACTTGATCTTTTCCACCATGTATCACCTGCAAGAGGTTTGGCGGAGCGCCAGCTTCTGTAAAGAGCTCAGCTAGTTTATTGGAGGTCATAGGATCCTGCTCAGAAGGCTTTAAAATGAAAGTATTGCCGCAAGCTATAGCCATAGGAAACATCCATAGAGGTATCATGGCTGGGAAGTTAAAAGGAGTAATACCTAAACAAACACCAAGAGATTGTATATAACTATAAGAATCTATTTCTCTTGCGACATTTTCAACCGTCTCTCCCATTAGTAGTGGAGTTATATTTGCTGCCTGTTCTACAACTTCTATTCCTCTCCAAACATCACCTTTAGCATCTTCAAAAGTTTTTCCATTCTCTTTGCTAAGTATTTCTGCTATTTCGTCTTGATTAGTTTTAAGCAAATCTTGATATTTCATCATCACCCTAGATCTTTCTGGAGGTGGGGTTTCTCTCCAAGAAAGAAAAGCGTCTTTAGCTGCTTTGATAGCTATTTCTATTTCTTCATCAGTAGCACAGGGTGCCTCACAAAGCACTTCTTGGGTAGCGGGATTTAGAACCTCAATCCAACTTTTTGTGCCACTTTGAACTAAGCTACCACCTATAAAGAGATTTAATTTTTCAGCCATAAAGTATTTCTTCTTAATTTATCTGAAGTATCTTACTATCTTTCTTACAAACTGAAATAATTTGAATTAAATCATGGAGAGGAAAGATGCTTAAAACAAGAATTACCGATTTATTCGGAATAGAACATCCAGTAATACAGGGTGGAATGCAATGGGTAGGATATGCGGAGCTAGTATCAGCAGTATCTAATGCTGGGGCATTAGGAATTTTAACTGCTTTAACCCAGCCTACACCTGAAGATCTGGCTAAAGAAATAGAAAGAACTAGAGGAATGACAGATAAGCCTTTTGGAGTAAACCTAACAGTACTACCAACTATTAATCCACCTCCTTATGAAGAATATGCGCAAGCTATTGTTGGATCAGGAGTAAAGATTGTAGAAACTGCCGGGCGGAGCCCAGAGCCGTTTATGGAATTATTTAAGGAGTATGATGTAAAAGTAATTCATAAATGCACATCTGTGAGGCATGCTTTAAAAGCTCAATCAGTAGGAGTGAGTGCTATAACAATTGATGGTTTTGAATGTGCAGGACATCCTGGAGAAGATGATATACCTTCATTGGTATTGTTGCCTCAAGCAGCTGAGGCTCTTGATGTACCTGTGGCAGGTTGCGGAGGGTTCAGTGATGCTAAAAGTATGGTTGCAGCTTTAGCACTTGGAGGAGAGGCAATCGTCATGGGAACAAGATTCATGGCCACTAAAGAAGCAGGCATTCATCAGAATGTAAAAGAGAAAATGACAGAAGCTGATGAGCTTTCCACAAACCTTATGTTTAGGACAATGCATAATACCGCCAGAGTCTTTAAGAATTCAATTTCTGATCAGGTAGTTGAAATAGAGTCAACGGGCTCAGCTACTTTTGAAGATGTTAAAGATCTAGTTGCAGGTCAAAGAGGAAGGGTGGTTTTTGAGGAAGGAGATTTAGAGCATGGTATTTGGTCGGCTGGCATATCTGTTGCAAGAGTCAAAGATGTACCTACCTGCAAAGAAATGGTATCTAGACTAGTTTCGGAAGCTGAAGAAATAATTGACGGAAGGCTTCAGTCTGTAAAAGCTTAAGGAAAGAAATATGGAAGACGTAAAAGTTTACATGGTGGTAAACCTGGATATAGAAGACAAAGATACTTATCTCAAGTATGAAAAAGGATTTTTCCCTATGCTAAAAAAGCATGGCGGAGAATTTTTAACTTTTGATGATTCATTTAGACATATAGAAGGACCTGAGCCTTTAGCGGGAGGTCGCGTCATAATATTCTCTTTTCCTTCTGAAGAGGCTGCAGACGGATGGTATAACGATCCTGAATATCAAGAGCTTTCTAAATTCAGAAGAGAAGGAGCTCCATTACGGTCGCTTAGTCTTGTAAAAGGATTGCCTCCAAGAAAATGAATTAGTCAAAAAAAGTATAGTAGATAAGAAGAATAAGCATTACATCAATAAACATCAGCATGCTTATAGACGTGCAACCATAAGACACTTCTTCTTTGTGTAAGGACCTATGTATTGAGAATGAAAGGTACAGAAATATAAGAAGTAATATTGTTTTTATCACTCAACTAAATCCATTTCTTAGCGATCTTTTTAATAGCCTCCGCCAATTTGAGCGGTTGATCCAAAAGGACATGATGTGCCGCCTTTTCTATTGGTACCATTGGTGTTCCTTCGGGCACATTCTCTCTTATGAAGCTTAGAATTTCTTCAGACATCATATTACTCTCAGTGCCATAAATTATCCCTAGATTACACTTAAGTTCGAAGGCTTGATTTTTAGTCATATGGGAAAAACCTAATTTATCAAAAATAGTATCGTCAAATTTCCATTGATACCCATTGTTCGCTTCTTTAACTGACCATTCAGCAATATATCTTACTAAGTAATCATTTTCACACTCCTGCTCGGGAGTAAGTCTGAACCTTTCTAGGATGCTCTCTCTGTCTGGATAAGTCTTGATTCTTCTTATCGGTCCGCTTCTGACATGCGTTGAATAATCGTAAGTAGGTGGACGTATTGGTGAATCTACCATAATCACGCCGCCTAGCTCCTTGTCTGAAATAAGACCTGCATAGGCACTCATGAATCCCCCCATACTATGACCACAAATAATTGGGTTGCCTGCTTCAAAAAATTTACTGTCTTTAGCGACTGCAAGAATTTCTTTTCCATATAGTTCAGGTGAATAATCTTCTCTATGGCCACTATCACCCATACCAGATAAGTCTATAGCGCTGATTTGGAAATCTTCAAGGAGAAGCGGTGCAATAAAGTCCCACCAATGAGAGTGACTTCCACTACCATGAACCAGAACCATACCAGGCTTGTTTTCATCACCCCATTTCTGGTATGCAATTGTATTGCCTTCTACCTCAATACTTCTTTGCTCCTTAGCAATCGATAAAGCTTCAGTAAACCATTCTGGATGCGAATCTATCATTTAGACATTCCTTTGAAATAAATTTATAGTTAATTAAGTTTTTGAAGACGCTAGTCTATTATAATCTGTAAAAAATAAGGACGATTTATGAAAAATCCATTACAAGGTGCTAATACCCAAATGGCAGATCCCAATGAGGCTCCCACTGTCCCTCAGGCAGCGGCAACTGTTTTATTGGTAAGAGATTCTAAGGATGAAGGAATTGAAGTCTTTCTTGTTGAAAGAGCTTCTAAGGCTAATTTTGGAGGTGCATTTGTATTCCCTGGTGGCAAAGTTGATCCCGAAGACGGCTTAGACCATATGGAGGCAATCACAACAGGTTCATCAGACCATGAACTCTCAAACATTCTAGGAGAAGATAAAGGTGGACTAGCCTATTGGGTCGCTTGCATTAGAGAGTGTTTTGAGGAGGCGGGAATACTAATAGCTTACCGAGAGGACGGATCTCCATTTGACCCTTCCGATACAGAAGAAAGACAAAGGTTTGTTGATTATAGGAATAGACTCAATGCAGGAGAGGCGGTCATGGAGGAGATGTGTCAGGCTGAGAAATTAACTTTAGCTACTGAAAGATTGGCTTACTTAGCTCACTGGATTACTCCAAAGATAGAAAAGAGGCGATATACAACTCGTTTCTTTATTGCCATATCTCCAAGTGGTCAGGAAGGTCTGCATGATGGGTCAGAGAGTGTAAATAGTCTTTGGATTAAACCTGAAGAAGCTCTAGAGCAGCAAAAGGAAGGAAAGTTATTATTAATAATGCCAACAATTAAGAATTTAGAAAGTATATGTGGATACACGAATGTTGAGGAACTGTTGAAAGATAAATCTTCAATAGATCCCTCTACAATACCTACAATTGAACCAAAGTTTTTTATGGAAGACGGAAAGATGGTAGGTCTACTTCCTGGAGATGAAGGTTACGAGGACCATTAATGGAAGCTGAAAAAGTAGTTCAAATTAGCCCTTTAATAAGAAGGATTACTGCTGGAAATGGAAGTGTTTTTACTGGCCCCGGAACAAACACTTATTTGGTTGGTAATGAAGATGTTACGGTTATCGATCCTGGGCCGGCCATGGAAGAGCATATTGATGCTATTTTAGGTGCTTCAAAAAATATCAAACAAATCTTAGTAACTCATACTCATCCCGATCATTCTCCTGGGGTTAGGCTTTTAAAAAGACAACTAGATGTTCCTGCTTATGGGATGCTAACTAAGTCGTCAAAGAATCAAGATACCACCTTTAGCCCGGAAAGGATCTTGCAGGACGGAGAAATATTTGATGAAGGAGACTTTTCTCTGGAAGTAGTTCATACACCTGGCCATGCTTCAAATCATCTATGTTTTATTTTAAAGGAAGAAAAATTTATATTTACAGGCGACCATATTATGAATGGGTCAACAGTTGTTATTGGACCTCCCGATGGCAATATGAAGCAATACATCCAGTCTTTAGAAAAACTTAAAAACTATGATATTGAGAAAATTGCACCTGGTCATGGAGAGGTTCTTGATAATCCATATGACGTTGCGGATTGGATAATAAGTCATAGACTTGAGAGAGAAAAAAAAGTTTTCTCTGCGCTTAAAGATGCTTCTAGAGGAACTCCAGATTCTCTAGTTGAGAAAGTTTACAGTGATGTGGATTCTTCTTTATTTCCTATAGCAAAAGCTTCACTATTAGCGCATTTGATTAAGCTTGAGGAAGATAAGGTTATTACTAAAGAGGGTGAAGAGTATATTTGGGAAGGTGCTAATTAATTTTCACGCCTGTTCCTGCCAAAGCACAATAACCATCTGGATTTTTAGCTAAGTATTGTTGATGATAATGCTCTGCATAATAAAAGTTCTCAATTTTTTTTACTTCGGTTGTAATTTTTTCAAGACCATGTGCATTTAGTTGTGCTTGATATTTTTCCTGAGTCTTGGAAATAATTTCTTTTTCTTCATCCGAGCTGTAATAAATACCTGATCTATACTGAGTTCCCAGATCATTACCTTGTCTCATGCCTTGAGTAGGATCATGATCCTCCCAGAAAGTTTTAAGCAAGGACTCATAACTTATAATGTTTGGATCGTAGACAACTAAGACAACTTCATTATGTCCTGTAAATCCTGTACACACTTCCTTGTAAGAAGGATTCTTTGTATATCCGCCCGCATATCCTGCGGCAGTAGAAAACACACCTTCCAATTCCCAAAATCTTCTCTCTACACCCCAGAAGCAACCCATTCCAAATACCGCCTTATTTAGATTATCAGGAAAGGGGCCTTTTAGAGGTGTGCCTTTGACAAAATGCTCTTCAGGTATTTCAACTTCCTCATCTCTTCCAAGTAAGGCTTCAGATTCAAGTGGGAGGATACTTTTTTTGTTAAGTAGATCTATTAATGACATTATTTATTTTCCCTATTTGTTATAAGCTCTTCGACAACGGAAGGATCTGCTAGAGTTGTGGTATCACCTAAGTCTTTTATCTCGTTGGAAGCTATCTTTCTTAATATTCTTCTCATAATCTTTCCTGATCTAGTTTTAGGTAAACCAGGAGCCCATTGGATGATATCAGGTTTTGCAATTGGACCTATTTCTTTTGCCACAAGATTAATTAAATCAGATTTGAGTTCTTCATTGGGAGTTGTTCCGGACATTAGAGTTACGTAACAATATATACCTTGCCCTTTAATCTCGTGTTCATAACCTACAACAGCTGCTTCAGCTACTTCTTGATGGAGCACCAAGGCACTTTCTACTTCTGCTGTACCAAGTCTATGACCGGATACGTTTAAAACATCATCAACTCTGCCTGTTATCCAATAATAGCCATCAGAATCTCTTCTCGCACCATCTCCAGTTGTATAGTAACCAGGATACATAGAATAATAAGTATCTATACATCTTTGATGATCTCCGTACACGGTTCTGATCTGTGAAGGCCAACTAGATTTAATAACAAGGTTTCCTGACCCTTCACCAATAATTTCCTCTCCAAGCTCATCAAGCAAGGCTGGTTCAATTCCTAGAAAGGGCTTTGTGGCACTGCCAGGTTTCATAGCTGTGAATCCTGCTATTGGTGTGATCATCATGGCTCCTGTCTCAGTTTGCCACCAGGTATCCACAATTGGACAAGAGGAAGCTCCTACAACTTTAAAGTACCACTCCCAAGCTTCAGGGTTAATTGGCTCACCAACAGTACCTAAGATTCTTAATGAACTCCTAGAAGAAGTTTCTACATACTGATCGCCTTGTGCCATGAGAGCTCTAAGGGCAGTTGGAGCTGTATAAAAAATGTTTACTTTATGCTTGTCTATAACTTCCCAGAATCTAGAGGGAGAAGGATGCGTGGGTATCCCTTCAAATATTAAAGAAGTGGCACCATTTGCTAAAGGACCATAAACAATATAAGAATGACCAGTAACCCAACCAACATCAGCTGTGCACCAATAAATTTCTCCATCTTTATAATCAAATACCAGTCTATGTGATATTGCAGCTTGGAGGAGATACCCACCTGTGGTGTGCAATACTCCTTTGGGTTTTCCGGTTGAGCCAGAAGTGTAGAGAATAAATAGAGGATCTTCAGAATCCATAATCTCTGGTTCACACTTATTAGAAATATCTTTTGATATTTCTTCGTATTTAACATCGCAGTCATCATTCCAAGGAACCTCTGCACCGGTTCTAGCAATAACCAAAACGGTATGAACCTTTGGACAGCCCATTAAAGCTTCATCCACATTTTCTTTTAGAGGAACTCTTTTTCCTCCCCGCAGACCTTCATCTGCAGTGATAACTGTCTGGCAGTCAGAATCTAATATACGATCTTTAAGTGACTCTGGTGAAAAACCTCCAAATACCACCGAGTGAATAGCTCCGATTCTTGCACAAGCCAACATGGCGTAGGTAGCTTCCGGGATCATGGGCATATAAATGCATACTCTATCTCCTTTTGATACTCCTCTAAGCTTAAGAACATTGGAGAATTTACAGACTTCATCATGCAGTTCTTGATAGGTTATTTCTTTTGACTCATTAGGATTATCTCCTTCCCAAATAAAAGCAATCTTTTCTGAATTATCTGGAAGGTGCCTGTCAATGCAATTGACAGAAGCATTTAATTTTCCTCCTTTAAACCAAGTAATTTCACCTTTCTCAATATTAGTTTCTTGTACTTGACTCCATCTTTGATCCCAATCTAAATATATATCCGCTTGTTCAGACCAGAATTGATCCGGATTTTCTAGAGACTTTTTATATAATTCTTCGAACTCAGAATCACTTATATTCGAATTTTCTAAAATTGATTGAGGAGGCTTATAAATTCTTTCTTTACTCATGGTATCTATATTAAAGCCGGAGAAGGATTGAAATACATTTTTGATCCTTCAGGGTTATTGAAATAATCAAGTAATTTCTCCAGAAGAAGATTGTAGTCACTTTTACTAGTTTGCAAATCTAAATAATCAGAATTTACAATCAAGACGGGAGATCTATCATACTCAAAGAAAAATTCTTTATATGTTTCATTCAATAACTCTAGATAGTCAAAACTAATTGTCTTTTCCATTTCAATGCCTCTATGCATGACTCTTTCATAGAGCGTTTTAGTTTCTGCTTGAAGATAAATTACAAGATCAGGAGTAGGTAGGTCTATTGATAGATACTGATAAATTTGTTCGTAAAGCTTTAATTCTTCAGCAGAGAGAGTCGCTTTGGCAAATAGCTTATCTTTGTCTAGTAAGAAATCAGATACTCTATTGGGTGAAAATATATCTTCTTGTTTTAGGTCTTGCATTTGTTTTACCCTTTGAAATAAAAAAAATAATTGAGTCGCTAAGGCAGCCTGAGAAGGGTTGATATAAAAGTCGGGCAAAAAAGGATTCTCAGAAGGTTGTTCTAAGGAAGTGTCATAGCCAAAAGAATCTGCCAAGAGTTTTGATAAAGTTGTCTTACCAGCCCCAATAGGGCCTTCAACAGCAATGAACTTTGGTAATTTATCAAATCTTTTTAAATCTATCTGATTTTCCATATACAAGGTGACTGTAAATATATCTTATCTTAAACAAAAAAAAGGTAATTATTATCTCTAAAAATAGATAAATTTAGCTTGAAATTTTTTTCGTCCACCAGTCTCCTGCTCCTCCCAAATTTTCTCCTGATTTTTCTCTTAGAATTAGAAAGTCATATGCCGCCCTAAACCTTTTATGTTTTAGTGTCATTTTGGATTTTTCTGGGATTCTTAATAGCATTATTTGCATTTCCCATATTTCTTTAATAGATTTTTGTATTCTATTAGGGATAAAGCAATGTTCATTATGTCGTCTAAGGACTATGTTCGATGCTTTAGAGACTTTAGGGATTTTTTCCTTTTTAGAATTGAGTTCACCAGTTTTATTTATCAATGCTGGCCACAGTAAAACCGAAAACAGAAAAGATGGCGTGAGGGTTTTATTTTGATGAAATCTCTTATCTGTATTTTTTAGAGCATTAAATATAAGTCTTCTATCTTTTTTAGCTCTCAAATAACCTTTAGTCAAAGGCAGTAAATGCTCAGTAATATTATAATTTTGCATCTCTGACATAATGGATACAGCATTACCCGTGAGAAACATTTTAAGAGTTTCCTCGTATCTCCTTCCGGAAGATACTTCTTTGAGCAAGTAGGCTAGCTTAAAAATCTCTTTTTCAAGTTCGGTTTCAAGGGAAAGATTTAATTTTGCCTTGAATCTTATTGCTCTTAGAATCCTAACTGGGTCCTCTGTTAATCTTAGAGAGCTTTCTCCAATAGACCTTAGAATATTGTTTTGTAAATCTTTGAATCCACCGATAAAGTCTATTACCTCCATCTTTGTTATATCCAGATATAAAGAGTTGATGGTGAAGTCTCTTCTGAATGCATCTTCTTCTATATTTCCATAATTATTGTCTCTCAGTAATATCCCTTTGTGGGACCTCTTTGTTTCTCTTTGGCTGGATGATCTGAAAGTTGATATCTCTGTAATTTTTTTCCCTGCTCTTGCATGAACTATCTTGAATCTTCTTCCTATAACTCTACTTCTTGGAATTACATTCTTAATTTCTTCGGGAGTGGCATTTGTAACCACATCACAATCCTTTGGCTTCAGGCCGAGAATAGAATCTCTTACGAAACCGCCAACAATAAATGCTTCAAAGCCGGCCTCTGTGAGTTGATTGATAATGGACTTCGCAGCCTTATCTATTTGTTTTGATTCTATATGGTGGTGAGAGATCTTGATGATCTCAGGGCGTTTATTGTATTGGTCTAATGCCAAACCAATTTAGCCATATTGTTGTCTCTCATGAATCTCTTCAATGGTCTTGCAGTCTATGCATCTTGTTGCTGTTGGCCTGGCTTCTAACCTTCTTATGCCTATCTCAATTCCACAAGATGAGCAATATCCGTAATCATCAGATTTCAGGTCGTCAATGGATTCATTAATTTTTGATAAAAGCTTTCTTTCTCTTTCTCTAGTTCTAAGTTCTAGGGTAAATTCTTCCTCATGAGTAGCTCTATCTGACTCATCAGGAAAATGACTTACATTCTGTTGAATTTTATCTGCAGTTCTGTCTTGTTCTATTTGCAGCTGTTCTTTCCATGTCCCTAATATATCTTGAAAATGCTTCTGCTGTTTAGCATTCATATATTTCTCATTCTTTTTTAGGACGTAAGGCTTAATAGAAGCCAAGAATTGAGCTTCTTCGTATTTAACTTGTTTTGTAGTTTTCTTTGGCGTTGCTTTTTTGACAGGTGTTTTCTTAGTAACTGCCTTCTTAGTCGCTACTTTCTTGCTAACGGCTTTTTTAGTTACAGCCTTTTTAGTTACGGCTTTCTTAGTAGGATTTTTTTTATTTGCGGCTTTTTTAACAGTTTTTTTAGTCGACATTTTTTAAAATTTACTTGTTATTTAACCCTGAAGGCGCAGCAATTTAGCAGAATAGTTTTTCAATAGCTAGAAAAATTTTCTTTAATTTTTACATATTCTTCTTGTATCAGTCTTGGACCACTATTTTGTACTATTTTCGACGCGGCAAAGCATCCAAATTCTGCCGATTGTTTTAAATTTTTTGATTGATTTAAAGAACTGATAACAGCGCCGGCAAACATATCTCCAGCTCCATTTGTATCTATCGCATTTGCTTCTATACCAGGAATGTTAATTGGTCCTTCTTCATCATAACCAATGCAACCTTTTGGCCCTTGGGTAACAAGCAGTTTAGGAGAATAGTTTTTAAAGAATTTAAATATTTCTTCCTCAGAATTGGAGTTGGCAAACTCAGAAGCTTCCCCTTCATTGCAAAAGATGAGGTCACAACTAATTGAAATTAGCTCTTTCAATTCTTCCTTAAAAGTATTGACGATAAAAATATCTGACAGAGATAAAGCTACTTTTACATTATATTTCTTTGCAAGATTAAAAGCCTTTTTAAATGAGTCAAAGCCTTCCGGAGAAGCTAAGAGATAACCTTCAAGAAACAGATAATTAGAATTTTTAATTATTTCTTCGTCAACATTCTGTGCAGAAAATTCAGAATTTATTCCAAGATTGGTGCACATTGTTCTCTCCGCATCATCAGATACCATTACAAGACATTGGCCAGAAGGCATCTCAGAATTAATCAAGTTTGAATTATGGTTGATGCCGTTTTGAGATAGGTCTTCTAAATAAAACTTTCCATTTTCATCATCTCCCACAATACACGACATGAAACAACTCGAACCAAAAAGGGAAGCGGCAACCACTGAGTTAGTTGCAGAACCGCCACAGGCCTTGTCTGGTATTTTTCCAGATTGTATTAATTCTTCCACTAACTCATTTTGATCATCTTTTTCTATTAATGTCATACCTCCTTTAACGATCCCTTTTTGTTCAATTTGTTTTACAAATTCATCATCGATCTTAAAAGTTAAATCTACTAATGCACTTCCGATGCTACAAATGTCATATTCCATATTAATTACCCAAAAAAAATTTAAAAAACGTAGACTGTGCGAAAAGGAGATACTAATCAAGTAAATAATGAAGTTTAAGCTAACAATTGGTTTTTTTATTGGGTTTACCTCAATAATAGTGCTTATTTTTTTATCAGCAGTTGTAGCTGTGATCGATTATAGAGTCACAACAAAACTTGATGGAGTTCTGTGGACAGTACCGGCAAAACTCTATTCTAGGCCCATGGAATTAGCTGAAGGATTAAAACTTAATCAGGATAACCTCATAAGGGAGCTAGAAATGCTTTCATATGAAAGTGTCATTAAACCTGATAGCCCTGGGCAATTTTATTTATCCAAAAATGACTTAAAGATATATTTGAGAGGTTATCAAGATCAACGTTCTGGCATTTTTGATGTTGAATTTGAGCAATCTCAAATAAAAAAGATCAGCAATCAATTAGGCATTTCTGAGGATTTAATTAAATTAGAGCCTATTGTCATAGGAGGAATGTATCCAGCACATATGGAAGATCGAGTGCTCTTAAATTGGCCCGAGGTACCTCAAATCTTGATAGACACAATTCTTGCTGTTGAGGATCAAAATTTTTTCAATCATTATGGAGTCTCTCTGAAATCTATTTCAAGAGCATTCTTAAAAAATATTCAAGCAGGCGAAGTGGAGCAGGGCGGCAGCACCATTACTCAACAATTAGCTAAAAGTCTTTTTTTCTCATCTGAACAAACGATTAGAAGAAAAGTCATGGAAGCCATAGCCTCTTTGCTTATTGAGTTCCATTATTCAAAAGAAGAAATTCTTTTAGCTTATATTAATGATGTTTTTTTAGCCCAATCCGGTAAACGTGCCATACATGGTTTTGGAATGGGAGCACAACACTTTTTTGGTACATCAATCAAAAATCTTTCAACAGATCAGGTTGCTATGTTAGTTGGAATGCTAAAAGGACCTTCTTTGTATAATCCAAGAAGGAATCCAGTAAATGCAACTGAAAGAAGGAATCTTGTTTTAAAGGTACTCAATAGAAGTAATAAGATAGATGATTCTAATTTTGAAAATTTAAAGAATAAGCAATTAGGTTTATCAGCACCTAATTACAGAACAGAAACAAAATATCCCGCTTTTCATGACCTTGTAAGGTTAGAACTTCAGAAAAATTTTGATGAAGAAGAATTGAGAACAAAAGGTTTGGCTATTGAAACAAATATTGATCCTGTACTGCAGGAGTCTCTAGAAAACAGCATAAGAGAAACCAAAAAGCAGTTGATAAAGAAATACGGAACCAAATTAAATGATCTTGAAGGTTCTGCTATTGCTGTTGATATAACTAACGGTGAAATAAAATCAGTAGTTGGCAGCACTTCTCCTTCAAGCTTTGGGTTCAATAGATCTATAAATGCTATTAGACCAATCGGTTCACTAGTAAAACCTCTGATTTATCTTACTGCTTTAGATAAGTACAACGAATATAACCTTACGACCATCTTAGATGATTCAGAATTGAGTTTAATGAGCGGAGGAAAGCTTTGGGAGCCTGATAATTTTGATAAAAAGTTTCATGGTGAGATTCCTCTTCATGTTGCTCTCTGGCAATCTTATAACATTGCTTCCGCTAGACTGGGTTTAGATATTGGATATGAAAGTGTTGAGAGTATGTTTACGAATTTAGGCATACAAAAATCTGTTCCAAATTATCCTTCATTATTTATAGGGTCATTTGAGTTATCGCCATATGAGGCTATACAAGCTTATCAAACTATTGCTGCAGATGGTTTTTACACTCCCTTGAGATCTATTAGACAAATAAAAGATACAAAAGGTGATTTAGAATTTTCTTATCCTTATAGCATTGAACAAAGAGTACGTCCTGAACCTGTGGCTTTATTAAAATTTGGAATGCAACAGACTTTTATTAGAGGAACAGCTAGAGGTTATCCACTAGACAAAATTGAGTCATGGAATGCAGGAGGAAAAACGGGAACATCTGATGACCAAAGGGATAGCTGGTTTGTTGGTTTTGCGGGAGAGTTATTAGTTTTAGTTTGGTTAGGTTTTGATGACAATAGGCCGACACCTTTAACTGGAAGAACTGGAGCATTTCAAGTATGGAAAAATTTTATAAATTCAATAAACCCGGTGGAAAGCGATAAGAATGTTCTGCCGCGTATAGAATATGTTTGGACTGATATGAAGGATGGTTTGTTAAGTGGAAAGAAATGTAAAAATTCTTTACTTGTACCTTTTATAAAAGGGACTGAACCAAAGATAATTCCTAATGTCAGAAGGAGTTGTGCAACAAAGTTTGATAGATCTGATTCAGGTGTATTAGATAAACTGAGAGAAGTGTTTGAGGGAGGCCAAGGTTGAAATTACTTAGATTAAGCATAGTTATATTTGTTTTTTTAAATATCTTGTCGTGTGCCTCTAATCAGAGCCCCAGAGATATATCTAATTATTCAGTTCCTGTTGATAATTTTTCAAAAACTGTTGAATTGCTTGTGGCTAACGAGGCATTTTTAGAAGATGAAATTTTAAAAATCAATGCACAAAACCCTTCTGTCCAAAGGATATTAATTAGTGCAGATGATCTGCTTACACAAGAGAAATTTCTTCAAGCTAATTCTGAATTGGAAAGGGCGTATAGGATTACCAAGCAGGATGGAGCCTTGTATTTGAGGCTTGCACATTTACGTTATAAACAAGGTTTATTTCAGGAATCGGAATCTTTTGCATCAAAGGGTCTTCTTTTATCCAATATATCTTCATGGGAACGACTATTGTTAAATGTTTATTTAAAAAACTGAAGCTGGATAGTACATCATCAAGAATATATAATCCGCGCCCTTAAATTAATAGAGTTACATAAAGACGTGAGAAATGTAGGAATAATAGGCGCTTCAGGGTTTGCAGGCGAAGAACTTATTCGTTTTTTAGACTCACATAGCTATTCTTCAATACTGGCCGTTAGCTCTAGAGAACTCAGAGGTCAAACAACTTCTAGTTTTGTAAATGGAACTAACCTAACTTTTGTAGATCCTGATGACGATATCTTCTATGAGTGTGATGTCGTTTTCTTTGCAACACCCCATGGCATATCTATGCAAAAGGCAAAAAGTTTCCTTGAAAGAGGTATAAAAGTTATTGATCTTTCTGCAGATTTCAGATTAAAGAATCCTGAGGTTTGGAAGAAATGGTATAACTCAAACCATGAAGACTTAACAGGCCTTAAGTCGGCAGTTTATGGCCTTACTGAACTCAATGCTGACCTTATTAAAGATGCCAACTTGATAGCTGTTCCTGGTTGCTATCCAACAGCCTCTATTCTAGGTTTAGCCCCCATTATAAAAAATAATACAAATATTGATTCAATTATTATTGACGCTAAGTCGGGCATCAGCGGAGCAGGTAGGAGCTCTGTAGAAAATAATCTTAGAGATGACATCAAGGAAAATTTTAAAGCTTATGCTACATCTGGACATAGACATTTACCTGAGATTGAGCAAATTTTAGAAGAAATGTGTGGTTCTTCTTTGGGCATTAATTTCCTACCTCATTTAATCCCTGCCATGCGTGGAATATACGCTACGATATATATTAATTTTAAAGACAAGCCTGAAGATAATTTTTTAGAGATTTATAACCAGTTCTATCAAGATTCACCAAATGTTAGCTTAATGGCGGAGGGAGAAATTCCAGAAATTTTAAAGGTTTCTAAGACAAACAAATGCCAAATAGGTATTTATTCTTCAGCAATAGAGAACCAGATAGTAGTTATTTCTGCTATTGACAATCTAGTCAAAGGAGCTGCCGGTCAAGCAATGGAGTGTTACAATTTAGTTTGTGGATATAATCAAATGGAAGGTATAAACGATGGTTGAAACTTATACTCCTTCTTTAATGCAACTTACCGATGGAGCTGTTCAAAAGATTCTATCTCTTAAAAAAGATGAGATAGATGAGAGCATTTTAAACCTGCGAGTGTATGTTACGGGTGGAGGATGTTCAGGTTTTCAGTATGGATTCTCTTTCGATAATATTGTTGATGAAGACGATACCTGTATTGAGAAAGAGGGCGCTAACCTTGTAATCGATTCTTTGAGCCTCCAGTATCTTCAAGGTTCTACTGTGGACTACATCGAAGACCTAACAGGATCGAAGTTTATTATCTCTAACCCTAATGCCACTACAACTTGTGGCTGTGGAGAATCTTTCTCTATATGACGGGTAAAAATATTTTTCCTAGGTAGACTGCCTTTTTACTACCAGTTATATTTTTCATATCAAACTTTATCCCGTCCAGTCTTTGCTTGGCTAGCCATGCAAAACAAATTGCTTCTAGATAGTCCGGATCTATGCCTAGATCATGTGTAGTTAAACAATTTTTTTTAATTTTTGAACTGATCCTTTCTAATAAATGAAGATTATGTACACCGCCACCACAGAAATAAACTTTTTCAGAGATATCTGGAATTTCCTTCAGGGCGTTTGATAGGCTCAAAGCAGTTAATTCGGCTAATGTTGCTTGTATATCTTGGGCCTTTATTTCTGGATCTGCTTTAACTATGCAGCTGTATAACCAACTTTCGTTAAAATAATCTGGTCCAGTACTTTTAGGATATTCCAGTTTAAAGTAATTATCCTTGATCATAATTTCCAGGAGATTTGTATTAACCTCGCCCGACTTGGCCCAATTACCCTTATCATCAAAGTGTCCCCTTAAATTTTTTCGACACCAAGAATCCATTAAACAGTTTCCTGGACCGGTATCAAAACCTATGATTTCTTGATCCGAGATTACTGAAATATTTGTTATTCCGCCGATATTTACTATTAATCTTTTCTCACCAGATTGGGCAAAAACTTCTTTATGGAAAATTGGAGAAATTGGGGCACCCTGCCCCCCAGCAAGAATATCATCATCCCTAAATTGACCAACAGTTTTAATACCGAGCTTATTACTTATCAATTGCGGATCGCCAATTTGCATAGAATAAGGTGTTTCTGCATTCGGTTCATGCTTTATAGTTTGACCGTGACTTCCAATTCCTGAAATTTGATTCTTATCTAACGAAAGAGATTTGATGAAGTCTTCAATGCTCTTTGAAAAAAAATTACCCAGGTTGATATCAAGTTCTCTCAATAAAGAATCATTGTGTTCAGGTGCTTGAGTACTTTCTTGAATCTTATTTTTTAACGCATTTGGTATATCATAATTTTTTAAACCAACTATATTCATTTCTTTCTTAGAAAAGTTAACTGCAGCACAATCCAACGAATCTGCACTAGTTCCGGTCATCAATCCTATGTAAATACTATCCACCGTAAACTTCACCTCTATCTATCAAATATTTATAGTTATTTAATTCATTGAGAAGATTTTGGGACTTCCTTTCATAGGCTATTGCTTGTTTTTCTTCTACAGGTGAAGCATTGGGAAATTTTACTTTTAGGGGGTCAGTATGTTTACCATTAACATGAAATTCATAATGTAGATGAGGCCCAGTAGCCAAGCCAGTACTGCCTACATAGCCTATGGTCTGACCTTGTTTTACCTTTCTTCCAACTTTTGCTCTTGTACCAAATCTATCAAGATGACAGTATCGCGTTACGTAATCTTCAGAGTGTTTAATTTTAATTTCATTTCCGCATCCTCCATTGTATTGGGCAAATAGAATAGTCCCATCGCCAGTTGCTCTTACAGGTGAGCCTTTATTGGCAGCATAATCAACACCCTTATGAGCTCTAATGGTATGAAGTACTGGATGTCTTCTTTTGAGATTATATTTTGAGCTGATGTAGCTTAATTTGACTGGAGATCTTAGGAATGCTTTTTTTACATTCTCACCATTAGGATTAAAATATTCCGAAGTATTTGCATCTAAATCAAATCTCACTGCTATAAATTGTTTTCCTCTATTATTGAATTCAGATATGAGAATATCCCCATCAATTACCTTTTCTCCATCAATAATAATTTCTTCATAAATTATACTGTAGGTATCACCAGGTCTTATGTCATGAGTAAAATCTATATCCCAACCATTGATATATGCCAAGTCCATTAGAACGCTATCTGGGACATTCTCTCTAAGGCCAGACATATACATGGAGTCTTCTATAACTACATGTTTAAAAACTTTAACTTTTTCAATATCTGACTTATATTTTTTTATGATGAAACCATTCTCTTTCTTATCGGCTCTTATACCTTCCCTAATATTGTCTTGATAAAAAAGTTGGTTGAGTTCTCCCTTTTCACTAATCAAAATTTTAATTTTATCTCCCACTTCAATTTTAGAAAGCAAGTTACTATTGTTGCTATTTACTAACTTTATGATGTCTTCCTGAAGCACGCCAAGTTCTTTCAGTATTGTAAAAAGAGAATCATTTCTTTTAATTAGTTTTTCTTTTTCTAATAGAGGTATTTTGATTTGTGTATTATCAGTTAGTGTAAGGAGTTTCAGAGGCTTTGTGAGTTCAGAGATTTTTTCTTCGTTTGAAAAATCTTTACTTCCAAGAATGCTTACTGAAATGAGCAGCATGAAGCCAAGAATCATTGTAGCAATATGTTTCTTAGGAAAGTTTTTTAAGATGGTTATAAATTCTTCAACCAGCATAAAGTCGAATGATACCTGAAAAAGGACATATAATAGACAAACAATGAGCAAAGAAAATCTAGAACTACTCACTCGGGGGGCTGAAGAAATCATTCCTGAAGAAAGTTTTTTAGAACAAATAAACTCAAAGAAGAAACTGAGAGTTAAAGCAGGATTTGATCCAACATCACCTGATTTACACTTGGGACATACGGTGCTTCTTAATAAAATGAAAATCTTTCAAGATTTAGGCCATGAAGTGATCTTCTTAATAGGTGACTTTACTGGATTAGTGGGAGATCCATCGGGTGTAAACGAAACTCGTCCAGTTTTAACTGAAAAGCAACTAAGTAAAAATGCTGAAACTTATAGGGAACAAGTTTTTAAGATTCTAGATCCTAATAAAACAGAAATTAGGTTCAATTCAGAATGGATGAGTGAAGTACATCCCTCTGAATTTATTAAGATGCTATCTTCTTATACAGTTGCAAGAATGCTTGAGAGAGATGATTTTTCAAAAAGATATAAATCTCAGCAACCTATTTCTATTCACGAATTTTTATATCCCATCCTGCAAGGCTTTGATTCTGTAAAATTAGAAGCCGATGTTGAATTGGGAGGAACAGATCAGAAGTTCAATCTGCTTCTTGGTCGCGAAGTTCAAAAACATTATGGTCAAAAACAACAATCTATCTTAACCGTACCTCTTTTAGAGGGTCTAGATGGCGTAAAGAAGATGTCTAAATCTCTGGGAAACTTCATAGCACTAGAAGATAGTCCAGATGATATGTTTGGAAAGATCATGTCTATTTCTGATGAATTAATGTGGCGATACTTTTCTTTATTAAGTTTCAAGACTTCAGGTGAGATTGACCAATTTAAAAAAGAGATAAAGCAAGGTACAAACCCGAGAGATATCAAATTTATACTAGCTGAAGAAATAGTTGAAAGATTTCATCAAGGCTCAGGGAGCAGATCAAAAGAAAATTTTGTTAATAGGTTTCAAAAAGGAAATATTTCGCAAGAATTAGACGAAATTATCCTAAAGATCGATAATGAAGACGAGCTTATAACTAGAGTTTTAAAGGATTCAAAGCTTCTAAGCAGTACATCTGAAGCGATGCGAATGATTAAACAAGGTGCTGTAAAAGTTAATGAAGAAAAGGTTTTGGATAATAAATTCAAGATAAAAAAAGGCACTTTGAATTTAGTCCAGGTAGGTAAGAAAAAAGCTGCAAAAATTATTATTGATTAGTGGATAAAAACTTCTTTGAAACAATAGCTTTTGATGTATACTGCGCATCCCTCGTTCGCGAAGGGAAGTTTTTTAAAAGTTTTAATAAGTAATTCGTGTGGGCGCTTATAATTAAGCGCAACTTACCAAAGTTGGTAGTTTATATGTATTTATATATGTAAATATGCCGACTTAGTGTCATATTTGGCACTTAATTCAAAATTCAATTGAAGAGTTTGATCATGGCTCAGATTGAACGCTGGCGGTAACTTTTAAACATGCAAGTCGAGCGGTAACAGACATAAAGATTCAGCTTGCTGAATCCGGTGCTGACGAGCGGCGAACGGGTGAGTAACGCGTAGGAATCTACCCAGTAGCGGGGGATAGCCCGAGGAAACTCGGATTAATACCGCATACGCCCTGAGGGGGAAAGGGGGCAATTTATTGCTCTCACTATTGGATGAGCCTGCGTAAGATTAGCTTGTTGGTAGGGTAATGGCCTACCAAGGCGACGATCTTTAGCTGGTCTGAGAGGACGATCAGCCACATTGGGACTGAGACACGGCCCAGACATCTACGGATGGCAGCAGTTAAGAATATTGGACAATGGGGGCAACCCTGATCCAGGTATACCGCGTGTGTGAAGAAGGCCCTAGGGTTGTAAAGCACTTTAATCAGAGAAGAAGCATTTTAAGTTAATACCTTAATTTGTTGACGTTA
>SGZM01000002.1 GCA_004214065.1 Gammaproteobacteria bacterium
ATCTTGCTAGATCTCACTTAAAAATTATTAATTCAGTTTCTTCTATTAAAGGTTTAAAAAAAAATCCTCTAATGGTTTGTCCAACGGTTTACTGTAAAAGTTTTGCGAAAGGAGATATAAAAAATAATAAATATCTCAAAGTTCTTGCAAGAGAAATAGATCCTTCAATATCCATATTATGGACTGGGGATGAGGTGGTAAGCCAATCTATACCCCAAAAAGGTATAAAAGAATTGAAGAGTTTATTTTCAAATCCTATAGTAATTTGGGATAACTATTACGCTAATGATTACTGTCCTTCAAGATTTTATATAGGACCATATAAAGGAAGGAAATCTCTCGATAGTCTCACAGAAGCTATCGGAATAAATCCAACGGGCATGCCCTTTACAGATATGATTTGTCTTTCTAGATTTATGGGAGAAGAAATAGATAGACAGATTATAGATAATTTCGATATACCTCACGAATTTATTAAAGTACTTCCTTACTTTTCAGATCCGTTTAAGAATTTACCCTCATTAAGCCTTGGGGGTATTGATAAACTATTAAAAACACAATATAAACTTTGTATTGAATGGAAGGGTGACTTGCAACTCGAATGGGCACCTTTTTTATGGAAATTTTATCTAGATTTAATCTTACTAAAAAAAATAAAGACAGGAGATAGTCAATTTAATCTTGAACAGTGGTTAAACCGAAGATATTCTGATCCACTCAAAAAAACAATTCTTAGAAATTAGGAGAGAAAATGTTAGGAAATATGATGAGCGGTCAGTTGTTAATATCTGGTCTTATTGAACATGCTGAAAAATATCATAGCGATGCAGAGATAGTTTCTAGGACTGTTGAAGGGCCGATTCATAGATACACCTATGCTGATGCCGCAAAGAGATCAAGAAAGTTGGCAAATGCTTTAGAGAAGCTTGGATTAAAAGAGGGTGATACCGTAGGTACCCTAGCTTGGAATACTTTTAGGCATTTTGAACTATATTTTGGTGTCTCTGGAATTGGATGTGTTGTAAATACAGTTAACCCGAGACTTTTTCCAGAACAACTTACATACATAATCAATCATGCTGAGAATCAATATCTATTTATTGATTTATCTTTTGTCGAGCTTGTCGAATCTTTGGAAGATGAACTGGTAGGCGTTAAAGGCTTCGTAATCCTTACTGACAAAGAGAATATGCCTGAAACTAAACTACAGAATGCTATGTGTTACGAAGATTTAATTGCAGATGAGTCTGAAGAATTTACATGGCCTGAGTTCGATGAGAATACCGCTTCAAGTCTTTGTTACACTTCAGGTACAACCGGCAATCCAAAGGGAGTCTTATACTCACATAGATCCACTATATTACATGCTTGGATTGTTAGTTCTGGCAATGTAGCAAACGTTTCTAGCTCTACTTGTATTCTACCTGTGGTCCCAATGTTTCATGTTAATGCATGGGGTATTCCTTATGCGGGAGCTATGTTTGGAGCTAAGTTAGTTTTTCCAGGGCCTGCTCTAGACGGTGCTTCTGTTTACGAATTAATTGATAACGAAAAGCCGGACCTTCTAATGGGTGTTCCAACAGTTTGGTTGGGTCTTTTACAACATCTAAATGAGACTAATCAAACTCTTGATTGCGTCGATACAGCTTTGGTAGGCGGATCGGCAGCTCCAAGAGCTATGATTCAAGAATTTGAAGAAAAACATGATGTTTTTTTAATGCACGGCTGGGGTATGACGGAAATGAGTCCATTAGGAACTGCAACTAGCAGAACAAAAGATATGGAGGATATGGATATTGAAAGAAGATATGACCTTCAACAAAAGCAAGGTAAAGCCTTCTTTGGAGTTGATATGACTATTGCTGATGATGATGGAAATGAACTTCCACATGATGGGGTGGCTTTTGGAAGATTATTGGTAAAAGGACCAACGATCGTTGAGCGATATTACAAATCAGAAGAGAGTGCTATGGATGCTAAAGGCTGGTTTGATACTGGGGATGTAGCCAAGATTCATCCAGAAGGCTATATGGAAATTGTTGACAGAAGTAAGGATGTTATTAAGTCAGGTGGAGAATGGATTAGCTCAATCGATCTTGAAAACGCGGCAGTAGGTCATCCTGAAGTTGCTGAAGCCTGCGTTATAGGAGTTCTGCATGCTAAGTGGGATGAAAGACCTCTCTTACTCATAGTTAAGGCTGCAGGACAAGATCCAACAAAAGAGAGTATTAATTCTTTTCTTGAAGATAAGGTTGCTAAATGGTGGTTACCTGATGATATTGTGTTTGTTGAAGAATTACCGCATACAGCCACTGGAAAACTTTTGAAAACTGGCTTGAGAGAAGATTTTAAAAATCATTTATTAAATAAATAGGAGAAAGTTATGATTGGATTAGTCCCAGCAGAAAAATTAGCAGATTATGTAGGTCAAGAAATAGGCTCTTCAGATTGGTTTGAAGTCGACCAGGATAGAATTGATATGTTTGCCGATGCCACATTAGATCATCAGTTCATACACATCGATACAGAAAAGGCTACTCCTTTATTTGGTTCTACAATAGCACATGGATTCCTCTCTCTATCACTGGTCCCTCATTTAACTTCTCAGGCAGTTTTAGCTCCTGAAAATTTAAAAATGGTATTTAATTATGGTTTAGATAAAGTTAGATTCATTAATCCTGTAAATGTAGGAGCAAAAGTTAGAACTCATAGTAAGTGTGTATCTGTCGATGATAAAGGTGATGGTCGATACTTAATGAAGACAGAAGTAGTAATGGAAATCGAAGGAGTTGATAAACCTGCGTATGTTGCAGAGACTTTATCTATGTTCGTAACATAAATTTATATGAAAAAATCTACCAAAAATCTTAAGGATAAGGTAGTAAACAGAGCTGTTAATTCTTTAAGGAGGAATAAAAGAATAGAGCAGATAAGCTTTGCTGCCATTGCTAAAGAGTTAAATGTGAGCATTGATGAAATAACCTCTTTTTATTCAAGCACTGAAGACATATTCCTTGAAGCCCAGAAGAAAGATTGGGAATCGTTGCATAGGTATTGGGATAAATATATAAAACAGTCCAGCACTCCGGGAGATTACAAGAATGCCTTTGAAATCTTTTTCGAAAGATTTGTAGACACACTAAGTATGGATGCAGACTTACGTTTAGAACTATCCTGCTATTTACCAAAATGTGTTAAGTACAGAGAGAGGAATAGGAAAAGAGTGAAACAAAAGTTTAATAAACTTATAAAAAAAGGGTGGCCAGGAAAAGATGTGAAAGTCCTGGATAGGCAAACAGAACTTGTAACAGTTCTGTTTTATGGTTTTATTGATCACATAGTGCACATACCTAAAATTGAGCGAACTAGAATTCTTAGAGATTTCAGAAATATGCTTAATTTACATCTTCAAGATAGAAAGTTTTTTTAAGATGAAAGTTGATATTCAAAAGAAGGTAAAAATAATCCAAAAGTCCATGGAATCAATCCGACGGTCTGATACAACACTTCATACAATTACTTTTCCCAGATTAGCTCAAGAACTACAAATACCAATGGAAGAATTAACATCCTTTTTTTTGAATGTAGAAGATATTTTTTTAAATGAACAGAAAAGAGTAAATAGGAAGATAGAAAAATTCCTTAATGAAGGAATACAAAATGCAAAAACAGCCAGTCAAGCTAAAGAGCTTTTAGAATCTGCAACCTTAAAATTAGTTGATCTTTTGCCCGAACATAGTGATTTAGTCTTTTCGGCATCTTTCTATCTGCCTAAATGTATTGAAGAAAGAGCTAGAGCAAAAAAATATTACAAGCAGACTTTTAGAAGAATAATCAAAAAAGGTTGGCCTGGAAAGGTAGATTCAGTACTAGATAGACAAACAGATTTGGTGCTTCTGTCTGTGTATGGTTTTTATGAATACTGCGCTAGAGTAAGTAAAAAAGAAGGAAAGGCTATACATAAAGATTTCACTAATATGATAAATCTGCATTTACAGGACAGATTATTTTTCTAGCTTAGATTTAAGAATATCGTTAACTTGCTTTGGATTCGCTTTTCCTTGAGAGGCTTTCATTACTTGACCAACAAAGAAACCAAAAAGCCTATCTTTTCCTGACCTGTATTGTTCAAGTTGTTCGGGATTGCCTTGAATAACTTCATCGATCATAGATTCTATTTCTTTATCATCAGTGACCTGTTTTAGTCCTTCACTTTGAATTATTTCATCAACTTCTTTACCTGAGGACCACATCTTCTCAAAGATATCTTTAGCTATCTTCCCTGAAATAGTCCCATCCTCTATTCTACTAATTAATTGTCCAAGTTTATCTGAAGACACTTTAGACTCTTTGATAGTTAAATTTTCGTTATTTAGTTCAGCAGATAGTTCTCCCATAATCCAGTTTGCACTAAGTTTTGGAGAAGTTGATACTTTTGTGACTTCTTCAAAAAAATCGGCAAGATCTTTTTCTGCAGCTAAAAGGCCTGCATCGTATTCACTAAGGCTAAATTGAGAAACAAACCTTTCTCTCTTTTGATTTGGCATTTCTGGCATAGTAGCCATTACTTCTTCTATGAATTCCTTTTTTAGGGTTATGGGCAATAAGTCAGGTTCAGGAAAATATCTGTAATCATTTGCAAACTCTTTAGACCTCATAGGTCGAGTTGTATTGACTTGAGAATCATAAAGTCTAGTTTCTTGTGTTATTTTATTTCCAGATTCTAGTTCATTAATTTGTCTTTCAATTTCGTATTGGATAGCTTTTTCAACGAAGCGAAATGAGTTTACATTTTTTGTTTCCGTTCTTGTGCCGAGTGTTTCATCTCCTATCTTTCTTACTGAGACATTGGCATCACATCTCATGGACCCTTCAGCCATATTTCCATCAGATATTTCTAAATATCTAATTATCGAATGTATTGACTTAAGGTAAGCTACAGCTTCTTCAGGAGTACTTATCTCTGGTTCAGAAACAATCTCTAGTAGGGGAGTCCCAGCACGATTTAAGTCTATTCCAGATTGACCTTCGAAATCATCATGAAGAGATTTTCCAGCATCTTCTTCAAGATGTGCTCTTGTAACACCAATCCTTTTACCACCTTTTTCAGTTTCTATATCTAAGTAACCATTCTCCACGATGGGTTTATCCATCTGGCTAATTTGATACCCCTTAGGTGAATCCGGATAGAAATAGTTCTTTCTGGCAAAACTTGTAGGGCTGTTGATTTCTGCATTAAGAGCTTTTCCAAGCTTAATGGCCATTTTAAGTACTTCTTCATTGAGCACAGGAAGTACTCCTGGCATAGCTAAATCAATATTACATGCTTGTGTGTTAGGCAGAGCCCCAAAGTCGGTACTTGCACCCGAAAAAAGCTTAGATTTTGTAGACAGTTGCACGTGGATTTCTAATCCAATGACGGCTTCCCATTCCTCTGAATAATTTTTCATCTTAAATATTTGGCATTTTCTTATGCCAGTTAGTATTTGATTGATATGAGTAAGCAAACTGAAGTAATTTACTTTCTTCTAGTGAGTTACCAACTAATTGCATTCCTAATGGCAGTCCTTCATGCTCTCCACATGGGATTGATAACCCGGGTAAACCCGCCAAGTTAGCAGGAATAGTAAAGATATCTTGTAAATACATTTCTATAGGATCGCTCGTTTTTTCACCGGATTTAAAAGATGTACCTGGAGTAGTTGGAGATAAAATAACATCTACGCTTTTAAAAGCTTCAGAAAAGTCGTTTGCTACAAGCTGTCTACATTTTTGAGCTTTTAAGTAGTATGCATCATAGTATCCGGCTGATAAAGCATAAGTTCCTATCAGTATTCTTCTTTTAACCTCCGCTCCAAACCCTTCCTCTCGAGTTCTCATGAAGAGGTCTTCTATATCCTTAGGGTCCTCACATCTATAGCCATATCTCACACCATCATACCTAGATAGGTTTGCAGAGCATTCTGCTGGTGCGATGATGTAATAGATTGGAAGAGAAAGATTTATATTACTAAGTGAAACTTCAACTACTTCAGCTCCTAAGTTTTTATATACTTCTATTGCCTCTTCGATAGACTTTTCTACATATGAAGGCATTTCCTTCTCAAAGAATTCCTTGGGAAGTCCTATTTTCTTTCCTTTTATGGGGGTATCTAAATCTTTAACTAGATTAGGCTTTTCTAATTTGAGACTAGTGGAATCTTTTGGATCATGACCAGACATAGCTTCTAAAATTAATGCAGCATCTTCAGCAGATCTCGCTACAACACCGCCTTGATCTAAGCTAGAAGCAAAAGCAATCATTCCATATCTAGAAACCCTTCCATAAGTTGGCTTTATACCTGTTAAACCGCACAAAGAAGCTGGTTGTCTAATTGACCCTCCGGTATCGGTTGCAGTAGCTATAGGTGCAAGTTCGGCAGAAACGCATGAAGCAGAGCCTCCAGATGATCCTCCGGGAACATATTCAGTATTCCAAGGGTTTTTGACTGGACCAAAGTAACTTGTCTCATTAGAAGAGCCCATAGCAAATTCATCCATATTAGTTTTACCTAACATCACCATGCCTTCTTTATCTAATTTGTCATAAACGGTAGAAGAGTAGGGTGCTTCAAAGTTAGATAGCATTTTTGAGCCGCATGTAGTCAGCACACCTTTTGTACAAAAAATATCTTTATGAGCAATTGGTAGACCATCAAGAGGTAAATTATTCTTGTTCTTATATCTTTCATCTGCTGCTTTTGCCTGAGAAAGAGCTTGCTCTTCTGTAACAGTAATGAATGAATTAATTTGCTCATCAAAACTTGAGATTCTCTTTAAATAATGTGTTGTTAGCTCAGTTGAAGTGAAATCGCCTTTTTTTAATCCTTCTAGTTGTTCAACGAGAGATAGTTTGTGAAAGTCCATTCTAGTTTTCTCCGTCAATAACTTTAGGCACTAGAAACAAACCAGATTTAACAGAAGGTGCATTTTTCAGTAATTCTTCTCTTAGATTCTCTTCAGTCACCTCATCCTTTCTTGTTGGCTGGGACAAATCTAGAGGATGAGACATCGCATTAACCTCTGAAGTATCAGCTTCATTTAGCTGTTGAAATAGATCTAGAATATCTTCCAGTTCTTTTTTGAGAGAAGATAAAGAGTCTTCACTAACATTTATTCTAGCTAAATAAGCTATTTCTTTTAATTCTTGATCACTTAAGGCCATATACAGAGTTTATTACTATAAAAAAGATGCGTAATGTAGCATATTGTAGCTTGCTCAAAAACAATGCTGTTGCTAGAGTTACAATAATACAGAATCAATGCAATTCTCATAGGAAAATAAATGCTAAAAAGATTACGAGGTATGTTCTCAAATGACCTGTCCATAGACTTAGGTACAGCAAATACCCTCGTTTATGTAAAAGAAAGGGGAATAATTTTAGATGAGCCATCTGTTGTTGCGATAAGGAATAATCAAGGACAAAGAACTGTAGTTGCTGTGGGGGCCGAAGCTAAGAAGATGTTAGGAAGAACACCTGGCAATATAACTGCTATTAGACCCTTGAAAGATGGAGTAATAGCTGATTTTCAAGTTACAGAAGAGATGCTTAAACATTTTGTTCAAAGAGTTCATGAAGATAGTTTTGTAAGACCAAGCCCAAGAATTTTAGTCTGTGTACCTTGTGAATCAACTCAAGTGGAGAGGAGGGCAATAAGAGAATCCGTCCTTAAAGCCGGTGCAAGAGAGGTAAGACTCATAGAAGAACCCATGGCAGCTGCGATAGGTGCAGGATTGCCAGTCGAAGAGGCAAGTGGTTCTATGGTTGTGGATATCGGAGGAGGAACAACAGAGGTAGCTATTCTTGCACTTAATGGTGTTGTCTATGCGCACTCATTGAAGGTTGGAGGGGATAAATTAGATGAATCCATTATTTCTTATGTAAGAAGAAATCAAGGTGTTTTACTAGGGGATGCTACAGCTGAGAAGGTCAAGCATGTCATTGGTACAGCGTCTCCTGACTCAGAAGTTATCGAGATGGAAGTGAGAGGAAGGAATTTAGCTGAAGGTATTCCTATAACCTTTACCATGAATAGCAAACAAGCTTATGATGCAATGTTAGAGCCATTATCGGCAATTATTCAGGCTATAAGGACAGCTTTAGAGGCCTCACCTCCTGAACTGAGTGCTGATATCAGTGAAAGAGGTATAGTACTAACTGGAGGAGGAGCTATGTTAAGAGATTTAGATATCCTGATCTCTAGTCAGACCGGTTTGCCAGTAATTGTTGCTGAAGATCCATTAACTTGTGTTGCAAAAGGGGGCGGTAGTGCTCTTGAGATAATGGATAAATACGATATCGACCTTCTGTCTACAGAATAACACTTAAAGATATCTTTCTTTACCCTCTCTGAGTATCATTTACTTATGCTGAGAAGAGAACACAAAGTTTCTAATATTAGCAGTGAAGCTATCTTTGCGATACCAGCTATGAAGCCTGGAAGGGTTGTACTGGCTATTGTATTTTGTTTAGTGCTTATACTTTCTGATATTAGGTATGAAACCTCAAAGCACTTTAGATCATATAGTCACGACCTGTTAAAGCCATTATATTTATTAGTAGAACTCCCATTTCAGGTGAGTGATTCAATAGTTGATTTTTTCTCTTCAAGAGAAGAACTTTCCAATAGGGTCATGTCTCTAGAAGATGAGTTAATTAAACTCAAAACAATTACTCAATACATTGAAAATATGTCTTCGGACAATACGGAACTTAACTCCTTATGGGACTCAGCTAAATTTTCAAAAGATAACTATCTAATAGCAGAGAAATATTCTCTTTCTCCTAATATCTTTCAACCATCTTTAGTATTAAAAATTTCAACTCAAAGTAATATACAGAAAAATGATCCTGTCCTTGCTGAGACAGGTTTAGTGGGCAGAATAAAAGGGATTGGTTATGGCAATGCTGAAGTTATGCTAGTTCAAGACGTGAGATCAATAGTTCCTGTTGTTTCAGAAACATCTCAATTACAGGGCACACTCAAGGGAAATGGTCTAGGTAGGTATGGTGAACTGCAATATGTTAAGAAAACTGCTTCATTTAAAGAAGGCGAGACTTTATACACTTCAGGATTAGCAGAAATATTTCCAAAAGGTGCAATAGTCGGCAGGATTATTTCAATAAATAATCCAATAGATAGTGAATTTTTAGAAGTTAAAGTTGAGTTTTTTCAATCTCCAAGTAACAAGAATTTTTTCTTAATATATAACGATGCGTAATTCCCGAAAAAATAAAGTTTGGATTTATTTATCGCTCATAGTGGCCATTTCATTTGATCTCTTCTTACTGCCTGATTCCGTAATAAGTTGGAAGCCACTTTTCACCCTACTTTTTTTGATCTATTGGAATATGGCTTTACCGGATAAAGTGGGAATTTTTGAAGCATTATTTTTTGGAGTGGTCTTAGATCTTTCAACTGGAACGGTCTTAGGATTGCACGCTGTTATGTTTGTTTTGATAACCTATATTTGTCAAAGATTTTTTTATCAATTCAGAGTCTCACCTATCTGGCAACAAGCAACAATATTATTTTTTCTATTTTTTGTATTTAAACAAGTTTTTGCATTCGATTTATATAGTCTTCAAAAAGACAGCTCAATAGATTCTAGTTACATGTTAACTTCGTTTATTTTTGCACTAAGCTCAGCTTTTGTTTGGCCTCTAGTATTTTTTATTCTAAGAGGATATCGACGAAAACAAATAAGATATTGATTTATCAATGAAGAAGATAACTAATCTCTTGTTACTTGTATCCGCAATTTATCTTGCAATCGTATTGATTTTTTCTATAGCGCTGACAAACCAAAAATCATTTACTTTTCTAACTAATCTGATCTTTGTGGACAATGTAGATATAAAGTTTCAAGATTCAAGATGGCACCCAAGTAAACCCTTTCTACACCTTGAAAAATTTATTTTAAGATCTGATAAAGAGTACTTAATTTTAAAAGATATTAAGATTAATTTCTCTCTCTTGTATCCTTTTTCCAATGCACTCATCTCTAAAATTGAAGCAAATAAAACTACATTTCTTTACGAAAATGCTACCGAAACAGATACAGAGATTAACTATCTGTATTTATTAAATTCCTTCTTTGGTTCGATTAACTTTAAACAATTTAAAGTCCTGGATAGTTATTCCACAGAACTCTTTAGTGGCAGCTTAGAAAGTTCATTATCTTCAAAATCTCCATATTTCAAGCTCATTGGAAAAGATGGAATTAACGGAAGATTTCAAATACATTTGATCTCTTCGGTAAACTCAAATGGAAATCTAATTAACGGCCATATTACCTCAACTAACTTTAGGTTAGATAGCGTACTAACAAAGAATTTTTGTTCAAAATGCGAACAAAATCTTATTTTCACGACTGATTCAAGATTTTCATTATTCAATAATAAACTCATTGATTTATATGGAAATCTAGACTTTTCGTTAGAAAAAGAGATTTTTGATGTGAGTTCTATATCAGCAAGTTTTAAGCTAGTAGATTCAGAGCAAAAGATAATACAGGTAGGTTCATATTTAAATCTAGATAAAGATCTAGTATTACCAGATTTTTTACTTAACCTTAATAAACAAAAGCTAGAAATTAATATACCGAAGGTAGATATTGAAAACTTTAGCTCGTTAACTCAACTATCTAGTTTCAAAAAATTAGGAGTAAACAGTTTAAAGGGTATCGTTAATAAAATAACTATAAAGCCATATACCCCAGATAATTTCATTAGAGGATCTTTCAACAATATAGATATAGAAAATAAATCATTTGATATTAAGGGCTTACAAGGAGATTTTAGTTATCAATCTAATAATTTCTATATAAATTTCGATTCTCCTTTTGTAACATTAGATTCAAAGAATCTATTCGACTCAATCTTAGACTTATATGATTTTCGGTCTCAAGTTTCATTTGCTTCGACTGAGGGAGTTACCAAAGTATTTTCTTCTCCAGTCTCTTTCATATTTAATAATGAGATTCTTGTAGGCTCTTTTTCCTTCGATTCCAGCCCACAAAATAGTTTAGGGCATATTTCTTTATTATTGAGCTCTAAGAAAATCTCAAAAGAAGTTGCTTTCTCGCTCTTTCCTAATACTTCTTATTTAAATTCAACTAAAACCTATCTTGAGGATTTAATTACATGTGGGAGTGTAAATAATCCGATGCTTTTATTGAGATTACCCATAGATAGAAAATATGATTTTTCTTCTGCTTCTTTCTCATTAATAGGTAGTTCTGATGATTTATGTGCAAATATTTATGGGTTTGATTTAAAAAATATTGAAATTGATTTTAGTATGCAGGATTTTTTATTTGAAGGAACAGTGGAGGAAGGTAATTTTTATGGTTCCAAACTAAAGACAAATTTATCTATCTCTAATGATAAAAATTATACGTTTGAAGTTGAAGGAGATGTTGAAGGTCCATTTTCTAGTTTAATAAGATTAATTAATAATGAGGATCCTGATCTAAATGATATAACAGGTACACACCAAACGAAATTCCGTTATAGGTCACCTTGGAAAAGCATAAATTCTTTATTGGATAAAGAATCAAACCTTTTCATTGAATCAGAGGTAAGGCAGGCTAGTTTGAACTTCGATCAATTCGAGTATTCATTTGAAAATATCTTCTCTTCAGTTAGCTATGATAGTAGTTTAGGAATAAAGGATGGCTTCATATCTCTTAAGCTTAATGATATACCTTTAGTTTTTGATCTGGATAAAAAAGCTTCAGAAACAAGACCTTCTATTTCTATTTTTTCTGTAAATGAGATTATTAATTTTAAAAAATTATTTCCAAAATCTTTAAGTACGAATATAACAGGTAACTCTTTAGCTGAAATAAAGTTAGAAGTCCCTTCATATCTAAGAGGAACAAAGGTACCCAAACCGCGAATATTATTCTCATCAAACTTAAATGGAGTCAGGATAGATATACCAAAGCCATTTTATAAGACTAAACGGCAAGAAATTGGATTGGACTTAATCTACTCTCCTGCATTGAACAAACCAGTTTCAAGAATAAACTTTACATTCGGCAATATCTTGAGAGGCAAATTGGATTTATCCTCTTCCCTTGAGCAGGGTTTTCTAATAGCCGGTAAGGAAAAACAAAGTATTTCAATTGAAGAAGGTGTTTTATCTTTGATTGGAAGTTTTGAAGAATTTGATTTTAAAATTTTAGAATTACTTAACCTGAATCAAGGCAGGCAAGAAGTAGATTTAACAATAAAAAATTTAAAAATTGGTAGGTTATTATTGTCTGATACCTATTTTGACGGAGTAGATATTAGATCTGTTAGATCGGATGAATACAATGCTTTTGAGCTATCAAACAGGAATTTCAAGGGTATATTCTCTTTTCCTAAATTACCAAATGAGATTCCACTTTTTTATTTTGATTTTATTGATTTAGAACTGTCTGGCGATAATTCATCTAGTTCTTTTCTATCAATCTACAATAATCTTAATACCAAGATAAGATTTGATGCTAAAAAGATTATCCTTAACTCCGAAAATTATGGTGATTGGAGTTTTGACCTAATTCCGGGTAAAGATGTCCTGACTCTTTCAAATTTATCAGGTAAATATAATAAGTGGGGCGTGAAAGCAAACAAGGATGAAGTTTCATCTCTGACTATATCTAAAGAAGGTCTCGGGTGGAAAACTGACCTTATTACCAAGGTATACTCAGGCTCACCTGAAAAAGCTTTCAAGCAAATCGGAGTAGAAACTAATTTCGAGATGGACATATTTAATATGGAAACAGATGTAACATGGAATTCTCTTCCATGGAATTTCGATCCTACCGAGGTATACGGTTTGATTGAATTAGATATAAAGGGTTTACTAATTCAAGATCGTGAAGATATCCAAACACCCAATAACCTACTTAGATTGATTAACATATTTAACGTAACAGACTCTTTTGAGAAGGTTACTAATCTAGATTTTCGGAAATTATATAAATCAGGTTTTGGGGCAGACTCAGTTAAAGGTTCTTTAAAACTAACAAAAAATAACATAATTATTAAAGACCCTTTAACTTTTAAAAGTGGCTCTAGTGAGTTTAAGTGGAATGGCGAAGTAAGGAAAGGAGATAAGGGTAGCTTAGATGAAATAGATCTTGAGGTGGTAATGACCTTACCATTAAAGGAGTATCTTCCTGCATATGCTCTTATTCTTGGAGGTCCGGTAACCGCTGGAGTAGTTTACATTGCTGGTAAGGCATTTCAGAGAAACTTAGATCAGCTTAGTTCAGGAAAATGGTTTATAAAAGGCACTTTGAAAGAACCGAGAACTGATTTTGAAGGTTGGTTTGAGAATTAAATTTTACTTAGTTTAGTTGCTAGATTAAATGCTTTTCCTTTTTCTAGTGGATGGAATGTTTAGTTCTAATCTATATTTTGAAATTGTCCTTCTGGCAATATTTATCTCAAGCTTTTCTTCAAGAACTTTTTTTATATTTTCATCACTTAACGGGCTTTTTTTATTTTCGGATGTAACTATTTCGTCAATAAATAGTTTTAGGTCTTCGGAGGTTATATTTATAGATTGATTTTGTTTGTTTACTCTTTTTTTTAATAAACTCTTTAGCGTTGTTAGTTCATTGGGAAGTTGAATATATTTATTTCTAACTATTCTTGATACTGTGGAGGGGCTTATATTAAGTAGCTCGGCAATTTCTTTATTAGATAGCGCTTTTTTCTTAGAAGAACCATTTAAAAAATCAGATTGTATATTTACTATTACTTCAGCAACCAAATAAAGAGTTTGTTGCCTTCTTTCAAGACCTTTTAAGAACGATTTTGCTTCATGTTTATTTTTATCTTTCGACTTCTCAACCTTGTTCTTTATTCTCTCTATTAGATCCTGCGACATAAAATTGTCATTTAAGGATACGTTCCAAGAATCTTTAGTCTTTATTGCTACAAGATCAGGTCGTGTATAAAACTCAGTATGAGAACCAAAGCTACCTCCTGGATTTAAAGATAGTTTCAATAGATTAGCTTTTAGGGCTTGAGGTATTTCCTTTAAATTAATCTTATTTTCGATAATTTTATCAAGATTAGTTTCTAATAATGCCTTAGTTTCTTTATTTATATCTAAATGTTTTATTTGAACATCAAGCGATTCTCTAATATTTCTGAAAGCACAGCCAGGAGGATCTAAATTCTGAATACGATCTAAGATTTTTTCTATTATTTGATCTTGAATTATTATGTTGAAATCTTCATACACTATTCTCTTTATATCATCGAATTCAAGCTCAGGATCTAACCTACCATTTTCTTCAATTGAATCTATTAAAACTTGACCTATAAGAAATTCAATATCATTAAGTGGTAAGAGTTCAAATTGATTGAGAAGATTTTCCTTAAGATCTATTTCATCATTTTGTAATTTTTCTATGTTCGAGTAATTATCGGCAGATAGAACACTCTTATACTGATCTACTTTTAATTCATCTTGAAAGTAAGATACTTTCTTATCTTCGTCTTCCAAAAAGAAATCTTTAATCAAGTCATTAAGCTGGGAGCTGATTTCAAATCCACTCAATGATAATAACTTGATCTGCTCACCTAAGTTTGCAGTTAGGTTTAAGGAAAGTTTTTGTTTCTGTTTGAGACCTTGTTTCACTTCAGCTCTAAAAATCTTCTCCAAGATAAACTTTTTTTACAATGGGATCCTGCACAATATCTGATGGTTTACCATTGGCAATTATTTCTCCTTTGTTAACAATGAGAACTTTGTTGCAGATATTCATAGTATCTCTAACATTATGATCACTTATAAGAACTCCTATATTTTTATCATTTAGTCTGTAAATAGTATCTTTTAAATCAGATACTGCTATGGGATCAATTCCCGCAAAAGGTTCGTCCAAAAGTACAAATTTGGGATTAGTTGCTAGAGATCTTGCGATCTCAGTCCTTCTTCGTTCTCCACCTGATAGTTTTACACCTATAGTTTTAGAGAATTCCAGTAAATTAAATTCTTTTAAAAGAGATTCTAAGACTTCTTTCCTATCTTTCTTGTGGATATCACTTCTTTGTTCAAGCGCTGAAAGTATATTTTCTTCTACTGTTAAGCCTTTGAAAACAGAAGATTCTTGAGGAAGGTAAGCAAGGCCCAAAGATGTCCGTTGAGAAATATTCTGATCATCTATCTTTTTTTCTCCTAATTGAATTCCCCCCCTTTCAGATTTAACTAGTCCAGCAATCATATAAAAAAGAGTGGTTTTACCTGCTCCATTTGGGCCGAGAATGCCCAGAGTTTCTCCGCTGTTCATTTCAAAAGAAATATCTTTTACTGCCACCTTATCTTCATAAGTTTTATATAGATTTTTTACTTTTAAGAGCATGGTTAAGTGGCACTCACCTTGGCATTAATTGACTTAATTATCTTTCTTTCCAAGTAATCATAATAAATTGAATCAGCCTCTATTCTTAAACCCTTTTGATTAAATAAAGCATTACCCTCTAGAAGAATTCTATTGTTATCTAACAATTTAAGGCTATCTGCAGTTCCATTATTTTCAGTATCTTTTTTATCTTTAAACTCGCCTTTGATAAATTCAAGATACGGTTCAAGATCTTCGTTAAAACTGTACTGGAAGCCTTGAGATGCTATATGAGATTGATCAAGATATAGATCGGTTTCTGTGTCACTCTCTATAATTTTATTGACTAGGTTAATTTTAAGGCTTTCAGTCCTTAAATATGCTGAATTTTTGTTTGTTATAAAATTGAAATCTACAGATTTTTTGAAATCTATTATTTCTTCATTTTGATCATAGAGGGCAAAATTTGAGGAAATTCTAGATTTCTTAGATTTCGACTCCAATTCAGTTGATACATTACTTAGCTCGAAGACACCTTGTTGATACATGTTCATCTTATCCCCAGTCATATATATTTTTAGATTTTTCTGGCTAATTGAAAAGGACGGGCTATCAAGTTCTATCTTTAATTCTTCAATAAATTCTATTTTATTATTATCTGATGCGTACAGTATGAAGTTTAAAAAAAATATAAAAGACAGTATGAGTGTTTTCATTCCTATACTAAGCCTGCTTCTACAAGGTCATGCATTCTTATAATTCCCTCAGGAACTTGTTTACTGTTAACAACTGCCAAAGAATAAATTTTATGCTCCTGCATTATCTCTAAAGCTTCTATAGCCAAACTGTCATTAGGTATGATTTTTATTTTCTCAGACATAAATTTAGATATAGGACTTTCTAGAGGATCTTTCACTGAGTTTAGAGCTCTTCTGAGATCTCCGTCAGTAAAAATACCTTTAAGATTCCCTTCTTCTATAACTAATGCAACACCCAAGCCCTTTTTGCTTACTTCAATCAATGTTTTTGATAATGTTGTTTTTGGGGAAACTTTAGGTAAGTCTTTTCCTTTAGTCATGAGATCATTAACTTTTGTAATAAGCCTTTTTCCTAATTTTCCTCCAGGATGAGATTTTGCAAAATCTTCTCTACTAAAATTCTTAGCCTCTAGTAGGGCTACTGCTATTGCGTCTCCTAGTGCTAAAGCGGCTGTTGTACTTGTTGTTGGAGCCAAATCTAAAGGACATGCTTCATCCGCTATACCTGTATCCAGTGATAGGAAAGAGTTTTTGGCAATTGTTGAATTTTTTGAACCTGTAATAGAAAAAAAATCACACCCAATAGATTTCAAATAGGGTAGGAGTGCTATTACTTCTTCGCTTTGGCCCGAATGAGAGAAAATCAACACTTTATCATTTCTGCCTATCGATCCAGCATCTCCATGCAAAGCTTCTCCTGCATTTACAAATGCCGAAGGTGAACCTGTGCTAGATAAGGTTGCAGAAACTTTCTTTGCAATATGACCAGACTTACCAATTCCTAAAGTAATAATCTTACCTTTAGTATTAAGAAGTTTGTCACATAATGTATTGAAGTCCTTGCCTAAAGACTTAGCTAAGATTTCTAATCCTTTTGCTTCAATTTTAATTGTTTTTTTAGCTGACTTAAGATGATTCATATTATTTTTAGTTTAAGTTAGAAGGCATAATACAATGAAAAGAAATATGAACTTAGAAATACAAAGCTTAAGAAAAAGCCAGCCTTCTGTTCTTTTTTTGAAAGCATAAAAATATAAAATGCGAATAATAATGTGACTAAGAAGAGTAAAATTAAAAGAGGAGACCATTCAGAATAACTCCAGCCGTAGGACATTTCAGGCCTCATGAAAAGACCGGGTATGGCTAGTACACATAAACCATTAAATATGTTTGAGCCAATCAAAGTACCCGATACAGCTTCATACCTTCCTTTTAGTGCTAAAGAAACTGATGCAGCAATTTCAGGCAAGCTAGTTCCAATTGCCAAAACTGTATAGCCAATAAATAGTTGCCCCAAGTTATATTGATCTAAAATTAGATTAGCACCATGAGTTATTAGCCAAGCTGCAAAGACAAGTACAATTAAAGAGAGCAGAAGCTTAAAAAAAACATTTTCTTCAACTTCTGCAAAACTATCTATCTCTTCGGCATTACTATTTTTGTACCAAAAAGATATTACTGAAATCAAACAGCAAAGAAGTATTGCTGATGTGTAGATGCTAAAAGGATTAGTGGCGATCAAAAACCAAACCAAAAGGCTTGATATTAATAGTATTATTAAATTTATGAGTATTGACTTATCTTGACTGATATTAAGTTTTTTATAGGCAAGAATTAGCAACATAGAACCAAAAACTAGAGATAGGTTTGCTACATTTGAACCAATTACATTTCCTATGACCATAGTCCCTTTGTTTTCCATTGAAACGAAAAAAGTAGTTAACATTTCAGGAGCTGAAGTTCCAAAAGCAATTACTGTTGATCCTATGAAGAAAGGAGAAAGGCCAAATTGTTTTGCGCTTAGGACAGAATATTTCTCAAGCTTTTCAGCACTTGTCCACATTAAGGCAATTCCAAAAGTTATGGCAGAAAAGGCTAATATCATAAATTTATTCTAAGTTCTCAAGGAGAACTAATCCAGATGATATAATAAAGGTAAAAGAATCCAATTCATATTTATCAATTATGAAAACACTTTTAAGAAACATTAGTTTATTAGTATTTTTAACTATTTATCCGCTCTATAACTTTGCAAATGAAATCTCTGCACATGACTATGCGGCTAAGGTTCATGACGATATCATTCAAATAATTCAAACTAAGAATGCTTTATACATCGAAGATCCTGATAAATTTACAAAAGAGATTAGTGAAGCTTTTAGTCCGATAGTTGACTTCAATAGGATTGCTCGAAACGTAATGGGTAAACATTATAAGAAATCAACAAATACACAAAGGATTGCTTTTGCAGAGGCCTTTAAGACAAGTTTACTAGATACTTATTCAGGTACTCTAGTGGAATTTAAAGACGAAAAGATCGTAGTTCTGCCTCCTGAAAATACTTCAAAATCCAAGAATAAGGCTAAAGTAAAAATAGAGATCATAACTTCTTCAAGTATCTATCCTGGAACATACAGCATGTACTTAGACAAAGAGGGGAAATGGAAAATTATCAACATAGTTGTGAATGGCATAAATCTGGGTAAGACCTTCCGAAGTCAGTTTTATTCCTTAATGGAAAAAAATGAAGAAAATATTAATCTAGTCATAGATCAATGGATTGCTTCGGTCTAGATAATGGATAAATTACTTATCAAAGGCGGCTGTGAGCTTCGTGGAGAGATCTATGCATCAGGGTCCAAAAATTCTGCTCTTCCAATTTTAGCAGCTTCATTATTAGCCGATACTCCCTTAAAAGTTGGAAATTTGCCTCATTTAAATGATGTCACCACTATGCTAGAGCTTTTAGGTTCTATGGGTGTGGATGTAATGCTAAGTGATGATATGGAAGTTCAAGTTGATACTTCTAGCATCGATAACCTCAATGCTCGATACGAACTGGTAAAGACCATGAGAGCCTCAATTTTGGTTTTAGGTCCATTACTAGCAAAATTTCAGAAAGCTACAGTTGCTTTGCCGGGAGGATGTGCAATTGGAAGTCGCCCGGTAAATCTGCATATCGATGCAATGAGAGCAATGGGAGCAGATATAAATATAGAAGATGGAAATATAGTTGCTAGTGTAGACGGTAGATTGAAGGGTGCAAAGATTATGTTTGAACCTGTAAGTGTCACGGGTACAGAAAATGTAATTATGGCAGCCTGCTTGGCAGAAGGAACTACAGTTATTGAAAATGCAGCCAGAGAACCTGAAGTCATCGATCTTGCAAATTGTTTAATTGGCATGGGAGCTCAGATAGAAGGTGCAGGGTCTGATGTTATTACAGTAAATGGAGTAGACAGACTAAACGGAACTACTTTCTCAGTTATGCCAGATAGAGTAGAGGTAGGAACTTATCTCACAGCTGTAGCAATGGCAGGAGGCAAGGTTAAAATTAAGCAAGCAAAGCCTGAATACCTTTCTTCAGTGATTACTAAATTAGAATCAGCAGGAGCTTTTTTTATTTTAGAAGATAATTCGGTAGAAATCTCCATGAAAAAAAGAAAACCAAACGCTGTTAGTTTAACAACTGGTCCATATCCTTCTTTTCCAACAGACATGCAGGCACAATTTGTTTCTTTAAATTCTATAGCAGAAGGCAACTCTACAGTTACTGAAACCGTTTTTGAAAATAGGTTTATGCATGTTCAGGAAATTGCTCGAATGGGAGGAAATATTACACTAAAAGGTAATACCGCCGTTATTGAAGGTATTGAAAAACTTACAGGAGCTCCTGTGATGGCAACTGACTTAAGAGCCTCTGCCAGCCTTGTTCTAGCGGGACTGGTAGCAGAAGGCTCTACCGTAATTGATCGGATTTATCATATTGATAGAGGCTATGAAAGAATTGAAGAAAAGTTAAAGATGCTTGGAGCTGATATCGAAAGAATTTCTTAGATGATATGAAAGTAAAGGATAAACCATTTGTGTTGGCCTTGCCAAAAGGTAGGGTTTTTGATGATTTTATACCTGTATTGCAAGATACGGAGTTTGCCTTGAAGGACGATCCGCAAAATTCAAGAAAGATGCTTCTTGATACAAAGAGACCAGAAGTAAAAATCTTGGTTATCAGAGGTTGGGATGTTCCTACTTATATAACTTCGGGTGCAGCTCATTTAGGAGTTGTTGGAAAAGATATTTTGAAAGAAAAGGAAGAAGAGGAGTTTGTGGAGTTAGCTGATTTAGGAATAGGTAAGTGCCGATTATCTCTAGCAGGTAACGAAAATCTTTTACTGGGTTCAAGTAAGTTAAAAATAGCCACAAAATACCCCAAAGCAGCGACTAAGTTCATGGAATCTATAGGAATTCAAGCTGAAATTATCTATCTTCATGGAGCACAAGAAATAGCGCCTATACTTGGATTATCGGATGCAATCATTGACTTAGTTGATACTGGTAAGACTTTAAAAGAAAATGGACTTGAAGAAATAAAATTTATTTCAGATATATCAACTCGACTGATCGCAAATAAAGCTTCACTTAAAACACAATCTAAATTAATAAATGAAATTAAAGAGGCTCTTTCAAAATGATTGTCTTTAATGAATTAGATACAAAAAAGAAGGGGTTTGAAGAAGAATTCTCATCTTTTTTAAGTCAAAAGAACTCGATTGATGATGACTTAGTTAACTCTGTAAGAGATATTATTTCATCAATTAGAAAAAATGGTGACGAGTCTCTAAGAAGTCTTACTCTTAGATATGATAATCATGATGTTGAAAATTTTTTACTGACTGAGAGAGAGATCAAGGCAAGCTTGGCAAGGATTGATAAAGATTTATTAAGATCATTAGAATACTCTTATAACAATATTTTTGCTTATCAGTCAGATTGTTACAAGAATTTGAATTTAAGTTCCATCGATCGAGAAATAACTAGAAAATTTCGACCAGTAAGGTCAATAGCAATGTATATCCCAGGTGGAAAAGCTTCTTACCCTTCAACGGTGTTGATGGCAGCTGCGCCGGCTCAAGCAGCAGGAGTCAAGGAAATATACCTAACAACACCTTCTGTTAATGGGGAAATAAATGATCTCACAATAGCTGCTGCTGTTATTGCTGGAATTGATAAGATTTATAAGATGGGCGGTGCTCAGGCAATAGCCGCATTTGCTCTTGGAACAGAACAAGTCCCAAAGGTTGATAAGATAATAGGACCGGGAAACATATATGTGGCAGAAGCTAAGAGACAGTTATATGGTGAGGTTGGTATTGATTCTATTGCCGGGCCGTCAGAAATCGTAGTTCTCGCTGATGAAAGTTCTGATTCAGAGATAGTTGCTTGGGATTTAATGGCTCAGGCTGAGCATGATGTTGATGCCTCTTCAATCCTAGTTTCCTCTTGTATGAAAACCATCTCAGAAGTTAAAGAAATTATTAATAATGAAATTCATCAACTAGAAAGAAAAGAAATTATAAAAGAGTCATTAGAAAAAAATGGAATTATTATTGCGATTAATTCATTACAAGATTCTTCTAATATTATAAACCGTCTGGCTCCCGAACATTTACATCTTGCCTATGACCATAATGAAAACTCGGAAGAGAAGAATTTAATTGCTGGGTTGATTTTAAAAGGTATGAATTCTGCTAATTCCTTTTCTGACTATGTCTTAGGTCCAAGTCATATACTGCCAACAAGCACCTCATCTAGATTTAGTTCCCCGTTATCAGTAGAAGATTTTTTAGTAAGTTATAGTTATGTGTCTTTAGATAAGGCAAATAATCCAGCTAGATATAAAGAATATATAGACCACACTTCAATTATAGCCAGGGCAGAGGGACTTTCTGCTCATGCCATAGCAGCTGAAAAAAGATTAAAAAATTAATTTATTCTTTCAGTCGTAAAAGCAAGTTCTAATATTTGATTGTTTCTTTCAATTTCTAAAAAAATGTCGTCACCAGGCTTAGATCTCGCAAAAGTTTTATAAAGATTTTCATATGAAGCTTTATTGTTATCAATAGAGATTAAAATATCATTTTTTAGGAGTCCTCCTTTCGCAGCTGGTCCATTTTTCGCAACTTGATCAATAACTATTTGGCCCTTGAGCAATAAACTCTGTCTATCTATACTAAAACCCAGCCATCCACGCCTAACTTCACCATACTGTATTAAATCACTTACTATCTCCAGGGCAGATGTAGAGGGAATTGCTAGCCCAATACCTTCTGAACCTCCAGTTGAAGATCTTATTAATGTGTTAATACCAATTAGCCTTCCATTGGTATCGATTAAAGCTCCACCTGAGTTTCCTCGATTAATAGACGCGTCTGTTTGAATATAGTTTGAATAAGGGTTATCAAATTCTCTTCCACTAGCACTTATTATCCCCATGCTTACGGATTGGCCCAGGCCATAAGGGTTCCCTATGGCCAGAACAATATCTCCCACGTTTACACTGTCAGAGTCTTCTATCTCAATAGAAGGAAATGATACTTCGGAATCTTGTATTTTAAGGACAGCCAGATCAGTACCTTTATCTATACCGACCAGCTGAGCAATGAATTTTCTTCCATCACTGAGCTCAACAATAACTCTTATAAATTTTTCACCAACTACATGCTGATTTGTGAGTATATAGCCGTCTGAACTTAAGATAACTCCTGACCCTAAACTTGTTTTAATTTGCTCATTAGAGCCGAATATAGAATTAAGCTTTTGAGTGTACCGACTCCTTTTACTAATAATCTGTTCACTGTATATATTTACAACAGCAGGAGACGCTTTCTTTATAGCCGCGTTGTAAGAGTAATTTAAATCTTCAGTTTTAGTATGCGTGGGCTCTGTTATTTCTGAAAAAAATAAATATAAAAAAATACTAGCTAAACCGGCTCCTATAAGCGTGGCTCCAATCAATTTAATATAGTTGTTCATTTCTTTTTTAGACCTTAATAATAATTTATATTTACTTATTTACACCTAATTTTAATTAGACATCATAATTCTCTAAAGTTCTTGTTGAATAAGAAGGTTGTACACAGTAAAATGCGCCCGCCTGCGTATTAAGTCAACTAAACTATCATAATGAGAACTGAAAGTTACAAAAAGTCAGATATAGAAGAATCCTGGATTTTATTGGATGCCAAAGGAAAAACCCTCGGAAGGTTTGCAACTGAAATAGCCAAAATACTATCTGGGAAGAATAAACCTGAATATACACCTAATGCAGATTTAGGTGATTTCGTTGTAGTAGTAAATGCTAGTGCAATAAACGTAACTGGTAAGAAGCTAGATCAAAAATTATATCATCGTCATTCAGGTTATCCAGGTGGAATAAAATCCAAACCTCTAAAAGATATTATGGAAAATAGTGCAAGCGAAGCAATAAAAAGCGCTGTTAAGGGCATGTTGCCAAAAAGTAAACTCGGAAGACAGATGTTCACTAAGTTAAAAGTTTACGATGATGAACATCACCCTCATGCAGCTCAAAAACCTGTCACATTAGAACTATAGGAAAGAAAATTGGATCAAATTATAACAGTCGGAAGAAGAAAAACCTCAACAGCAAGAGTGTTTCTCCAGAAGGGTTCAGGTGAGATCACCGTTAATAAAAAGAAGTTAGAAGTTTACTTCGGAAGAGAAGTAGCACAAATGGTTGTAAAACAGCCCCTCGTATCTACAGAACTTACTCAAGGTGTAGACATCAAGGCCACAGTCTCTGGTGGAGGAAGTTTCGGCCAGGCGGGAGCAATTAGATTAGGAATTGCCAGAGCTTTAATAGAGTACGATGAAACACTTAAACCTATTTTAAAGAAAGAAGGTTTTCTCACTAGAGATTCTAGGAAAGTTGAAAGGAAAAAAGTAGGTCTTAGAAAAGCTAGAAAAAGACCGCAATATTCAAAAAGGTAATATGCAACCAAAATCTCCTCCTAATCCGGGAAGAAGAAAATTTCTCATTGGTGCTACCTCTGCAGTAGGCGCAGTTGGTATAGCGGGAGCAGCTGTTCCTTTTATAAGTGCTTTTAATCCAAGTGCGGCAGCAGAGGCTGCCGGCGCTCCTGCTATTGCAGACATAGGTAAACTGGCTCCTGGTGAGATGATTATTGTTGAATGGAGGGGAACTCCTATCTATGTCGTTAAACATTCTGATGAGTCAATTCAAGAAATAGATAAAAACCTTGAAAGGCTTGCAGATCCAGATTCTGAAACAGAAGTCCAACCTCTTTATGCTAAGAATAAATACAGATCCAGAAAACCAGGTATATCAGTACTTTCTGCTGTATGCACTCATTTAGGTTGCGCTCCTAAGTACTATCCGCAACTCGGAGTAGTAGACTTTGATTCTGAATGGCAAGGAGGCTTCTTTTGTCCATGTCATGGATCTAAGTTTGATTTAGCAGGAAGAGTTTATTCTGGTGTTCCCGCACCTGACAATTTAGCTGTGCCCCCACATTACTTTAAGACTGATGACATCCTGGTCATCGGAGAAGATGGAGATTTAGCTTAATGGTTACAAAAATAATGAACTGGTTCGATGATAGATTGCCCCTTACCGCCACTATCGAAAGACATTTAACAAAGTACCCTGCACCTATCAATATGAACATTTGGTATCTAGCAGGTGTCTTGTTGGTAGTTGTTTTGGTTATACAATTAGCATCAGGTATATGGCTCTTAATGAATTATGAGCCTACCGCTGAAGGAGCTTTTGCCTCGATTCAATATATTATGAGAGATGTAGAATATGGTTACATCATTCGTTACATGCACACAACGGGAGCATCTGCATTTTTTGCTTTGATATTCTTGCATATGTTCAGAGGTATGATGTACGGCTCTTATCAAAAACCAAGAGAGCTACTATGGGTTCTGGGATGGATCACTTACCTTCTTCTATGTATGCTTGGCTTTACGGGTTACGTTTTGCCATGGGGCCAAATGTCCTTTTGGGCTGCACAAGTAATAATGTCTTTATTTGGTTCAATCCCTTACATTGGTGAAGATTTACTTACTTGGATTAGGGGTGATTATCTTATATCAGGTATAACCTTAAATAGACTTTTCGCTTTTCATGTAGTTTTACTTCCTTTGGCTTTAATTGCCGTTGTTTTTGTTCACATCTTAGCGCTCCACGAAGTTGGTTCTAATAATCCTGATGGTGTTGATGTTAAGAAGTTTAAAGATGAAGATGGGGTGCCTCTAGATACAAAACCCTTCTTTCCATATGACATAACCCATGACCTCTATGCTATAGGCGTTTTCTTGATTTTCTTTGTAACTATCATGTTCTTTTATCCAGACGGCGGAGGATATGTTATTGAATATGTGAACTACGAAGCTGCAGATAATCTTAAAACTCCAGAGCATATTGTCCCTTCATGGTATTACACTCCTTATTATGCAATGTTGAGAGCTGTTACTTTCCCTTTATTCGGATTAACGGCTAAGTTTTTAGGATTTGTTGTAATGGCAGCTGGAATAGCTATATTCGTTGCTCTTCCATGGTTAGACAGAAGTCCAGTTAAATCAATAAGATATAAAGGAAATTATAGTAAATTCTTCTTAGCTTTATTTGTAGTTAGTTTTTTTGTCTTAGGTTACTTAGGTACAGTAACATCAACTCCAGGAAGGACGTTGGCCGCTCAAATCTTTACTGTGACTTATTTTGCTTACTTTTTATTGATGCCTATATATACCAAGTACGAAAAATGTAAGCCTGTTCCAGATAGGGTTCAACTAGGATGAAAAAAACTATCTTATCAGCTTCATTATTAGCTAGCTTAATTGCTTTGATTGCATCTGCTAATCTAAGTGCAGCAGCAGGAGCTCCTTGTGGCAATTATCTTTCTGAAGACGGTCTCACAAAAGGAGAATGTAAAGAAGCTTATGTTGATGCATCAGATAAAGCCTCACTTCAGAGAGGAGCACAAGTCTACATGAATTATTGCTTAGGTTGCCATTCATTGAAATACGCTAGGTATAAAAAAGTTTCTGAGGATTTAGAAATTCCTTTGAGCATGTTTCAAGATAATCTTATTTTTGGTGATCAAAAAATCGGTGATCTAATACTGGCAGGAATGGATCCTAAAGAAGCCAAAGAGTGGTTTGGAAATGCTCCTCCTGACTTGACTCTTGAAGCTGGACTACGAGGACCTGATTGGATTTACAGTTACCTCACTAGCTTTTATATCGACGAATCTAGGCCTCTTGGAGTTAACAATAAAGTATATGAGAATGTTGGTATGCCTCATGTTCTGATTGATATGCAAGGTACTCCAAGATCAGTTTGTAGACAAATGCCACTAATTGCTAGCAATGGAGGAATTAAACAAGATCCCTTAACAGGAGAGCAGTTAACCCAAGAAAAATGTGGTTTCCTTGAAGTTGATAATGGGACTGGTGAAATGACACCTGAAGAATTTGATCAAGCAATGTTGGACCTAACAAACTTCCTTGCTTACATGACTGACCCATTAAAGATTGAAAGAGAAACTATAGGGACCTACGTCTTGTTATACCTCTTTATTTTCACAATGCTTAGCTATCTTCTCTACAGAGAATTTAAAAAAGATCTTCACTAATTTCCGAATAGGAGTTTTTTATGGTATCCCTTAGTAATAGAACGTCGATGGCACTCTTTTCAGATCCAATGGATCACTATAGCCATAGAGTCCGTATCGTAATGTGTGAAAAAGGAGTTACTAGTGAAATAATCGATACAGACATGAATAATTTAAGTTCTGAAATATTAGAAGTTAGTCCTTATGCAGAATTGCCAGTACTTGTTGACAGAGATGTTTGCTTGTATGACTCTTTAATACTTATGGAATATTTAGATGAAAGGTTTCCTCATCCACCTCTTTTACCTGTATACCCAGTTTCTAGAGCTCATATCAGGTTATTCATTCAAAGAATTGAGAGAGATTGGTGTGGTTTATTTGATGAACTAATAAGTGGTAATCCCACTGAAGCCAAAGCAAAGAAACTCCGCTTGGAACTCAAGTCTCAAATACTTGCCATGTCTCCTCTTCTTAAAGAAAAACCATTTTTCATGTCTGACGAATTCAGTTTAGTAGATTGTTGTATTGCCCCTATACTATGGAGATTACCCCTGATAGGAATAGAATTGCAAAAAGATGCTAAAACAAAGCCAATATATGAATACATGCAAAGAATTTTCACCAAATCATGTTTTATAGACAGTCTCTCAGAATTAGAAAGAGATATTAGAGGTAGTTAACTTTTATAATATTTCAAATCCTTCATTAGTAATTTTAAATACATACGGATCCCTTATTATCTGTTGCTGGCCTAGCTTTATCTTTCCTGTGAGGCCTTTATAAACAAAGTCACTCTTATTAACGCCGCCAAATATAAGCAATAGGATTTCAAAAGAATCATATCCTGTAGCAAAATCTCTTGTCCTTTTTGTCTTAGGTATAAATTTTGGTAACTGTATGGGCATCATAATAGGCATATCAGAATTTATAGTTAAGAATAAGTCTACATCTCTAGTCTTATAAGCCTCATTGCCTTTCCAGCTATTTAGCAGAAAAAATTTAAAATCTTTTCCAGAAATATAATCTAAGGCAGGTTTTAAGTTCCTCGCTTCTTCTAATCCCACAGACAAGAAAATTGTATTAATGTCCTCCCTAACTCTACTTTCGCCAGAAATTTGAGAACCCAGTCTTCTTGATAATTTTCTTATCCTTTCTTTACTTCTATCAGCCATCATTAAATCTGAAAAAAGATCCTGACTGCTAACATCTTGCGTATATGTAGCTATCTCAATTATTTTTTTATCTTTTGCTTCAATGGCTTTTATTAATTTCTTCGCGTCATTAGTCTCATCGCTATCTAAAACAGCAAATCTTGTGTCTTGATCTTGAATTTGATCAATTAAAGCTTCTTTCTCTGATTCTCGAGATGCTATGAAAATGTACTTATATCCCTTTAGACTTTTTCTTTTATTGGAAATATAAAAGGTACTAGCTTTGCTTGATTTCTTTAAGCAAGAAATATTTGAAGAATTGGCTTCATTTTTTCTGATGTCTAAAATAATTGAAAAGGTATCGCTTGGGTTTTGGTTACATTGCGTATTATTGACCTGGATAATTTTTATTTTAGGCTTGTAATTGATCTTTTCATTATAAAAATATGCATTTGCTAAAAAGCCTTCAACTTCTAAGGGCAGTGTTTCATTATTACCATCGCGGAAATAAAATAAATTGAATTCTGAAGGAAGAGATCTTATTTTGTAGTTAAAATCTGGCTTTTCAATTAGAGTGGTTATTGTATTACTTTGATCGTTCTTTTGAATAGATGAGCAAGCACCCATTAGAAGAATTAGCTGAAGTAATATTATATTTCTCATATTAATTATGGATAACAATTACGGTTCTCTTTTTATAGTTTCTACACCTATTGGCAATTTAGATGATATTACATTAAGAGCCATTGAAGTTCTCAATAATGTAGATATTTGTGCTGCTGAAGATACTAGAAATTCAAAAATACTTTTTAATAAGTATGATATAAAAACTAAACTAACTTCTTATCATAAGTTCTCTGAAAAGAGTAAAACCCTATCCCTTATTGAAAGTTTAAAATCAGGCTTGGATATAGCTCTTATTAGTGATGCGGGAACACCATTGATATCTGATCCAGGAAAATTCTTATTGGAAGATGCTATAAAGAATCAAATTAAGGTTATCCCTATCCCTGGAGCGACTTCAATCATACCTGCTCTTACTATTTCAGGGTTTAATCTAGATAGTTTTTGTTTTTATGGTTTCTTTCCTCGACAGAGGAAAGCAAAGACTATCCTGATAAAAGAAATTGCCTCATCGACCAAGACTTCTGTTTTATTTGAAACAGGAAAGCGGATAGAGCAGATGTTTAATGATCTAACCAGTCAACTTCATCCTTCCACAAATATAGTTATTGCTAGAGAAATCACAAAATTACATGAAACTATCTATAGAGGTGACCTTGAAACAGTTAAAAACAGTATTCTTGAATCAGACTTTGGGACTAAAGGGGAATTTGTGGTTGTTATTGAAGGTAAGATAATGGAGCAGGATAGTGAAATTTCAGAAGAAGATAGAAGAATTATAAATATTCTTTTAGAAGAATTAGACCAAAAGCTAGCTTTAGAGATTGCCTCTAAAATTTTAAAAAGGAAAAGAAACGAGATTTATAAGGTAAAAATCAAGAAATAATTTCTATTTAAGCTATTTCAAATATACAATTCACTCGAGTCAGCTAGATAATCGCTCAATTATTTGAGAGGAAAGTCCGGGCTCCTTTGGACAAGACGCCAGGTAACTCCTGGGAGATGCAAATCTACGGATAGTGCCGCAGAAAATAAACCGCCTTTTTGAAGGTAAGGGTGAAAAGGTGTGGTAAGAGCACACCGCATATTAGGTAACTGATTATGGCAAGGTAAACCCCGTCTGGAGCAAGACCAAATAGAGGCCCTTATGTTAGTCCTGACTGGGCCAGGGTAGGTTGCTTGAATTTTGCGGTGACGCAAAATCTAGATGAATGATTATCCTCGACAGAACCCGGCTTATAGGCTGACTCATGCCTTTTTTCACTTCTTCCTGGCCTTTTATTATTTTCTTACAGCGTGCTGAAAAAAATGTGTTGATTACACTATATTTTTACTGGTAATTTAATAAAAAGTGTGTAAAAGTGTGTAAAAGTGCAAGATAATGTAACACTTACATATTCTTGTAATAAAAGAAAATGACTTTAGGTATATATGGCTCTAGCACACTTACCCTTGATACTAAGGGTAGAATCGTTATACCTGCAAGGTACAGAGAGCTTTTGCGTACATCTTGTGAAGGTGAAATGATAATTACTAAAGACCCACAGTATCCCGCTCTTATTATTTACCCAGGAAAAATTTGGAAGGAGATAGCTCAAAAGTTTGAGGCATTAGGTGGTTTGAATCAAAAAGTCAGACCTATTCAATGGAAGATTTTAGGCAATGCTTCGGTAAATGAATTTGAAGTGGGTGAGAGAATGACTTTACTAATTCCTCAGATTTTAAGAGATTTTGCAAACTTAGCTCCAAAGGAACATGTTGCTCTTGTGGGAATGGGTTCAAAATTTGAACTCTGGAACTTAGATAACTGGGAGAAAAAACAAGCTGGTCTTCAAATATCTGGAGAGGATCTAATTGATGACCTGCCTATTGCATTAGAGGAGATACCATTTTGACAAAAGCTAATCATGAAGCTGTGATGGTCGATGAGGTGCTAGAAAATCTGGTCTTTAAACAAAATGGAAAATACGTTGACTGTACATTTGGAGCAGGCGGACACTCTTCAGAGATACTCAAGAAGCTTGATAAGAAAGGTTCTTTAATTTCAATTGACAAAGATAATAGGGCAGTAATCAATTTATCTTCAGAATTTAAAGATGATTCAAGATTTAGATTGATAAATGACACATTCTCTAATCTTCAAAACTTGTTTAAAGATGAAGAAATAGATGGCATTTTGATAGATTTAGGAATCTCTTCTACTCAACTTGATGACCCTAATAGAGGTTTTAGCTTTCAGTCAGATGGACCTTTAGACATGCGCATAGACACTACTAGAGGACGAACCGCAGCAGAATGGATTAATACTGCAACAAAGAAAGAGATTGAAGACGTTTTATGGCTGCTAGGTCAAGAAAAGGCCTCTAGACGAATAGCGAGCAAAATTTGTGAAATTCGTGAAAGAAAGGCAATTGAATCCACTAAGGAACTAACTGATCTAATAGTTTCTTGCACATCAAGGAAATCTAAAAAACATCCAGCAACTAATTCTTTCAGGGCAATAAGAATGTTTATAAATAACGAAATTGAAGAGATACAAAGAGTTTTGGAGGCAGCAAGCTATGTTTTGTGTTGCGGAGGAAGACTAGCGATTATCAGTTTCCATTCGATGGAAGATAGGATTGTAAAAAGATTTTTTCAGAGTAAAGATAGGATTGAATCAACTATCAAGTTTCAATATTTAAATCATAAATTTCTTAAACCTTCTCAGGAAGAGATTCGTTTTAATCCAAGAAGCAGGAGTGCAATTTTAAGAGTTGCTGAGAAAGTATGCTAAGAAATCAAAATAAAATATTTATCATTTCTTTGCTTATAGCTACTTCTTTTATAAGTTCTTATAAATTATTAATTCAGACATATGATCACAGAACCGCTTTTGCACAACTTGAAAAACTTACATTAGAAAAAGAGGACTTATCTTTTCAATCAAATATTCTTATAGAAGAAGTTAAATATTTTAACAATCAGATCTCATTAAGAAAATTTGCTTCTGAAAATCTAGGCATGATCACTCCGAATATCAAAGAGAGAATTTATCTCATTAGGAGAATCACAAAATGAAATATTTTCTTTGCTTATTTATTCTTTCTATAACAGCCTGCTCAAGTCAAGACAGAGTTAATACGGGAAAAGTAACTTTTGATCTCTCGAAAGAACTTATCTCGAGTCTCGATACAACTAAGAAACAGATTGCCAATCATATACTCAATAAACAGGAGCCTTTGACCGGAAACTTTTTTCAAGAGTCATGGATATCTGTAATAAAAACAACAAATACTTTCAATAAAGATGTAATTGTGGAAATAAAAGAACATCAACCAATAGCTTCTCTAGGAAAAGATAAATTTATAACTCAAGAAGGAAAAATAATTTCTCCTAAAGAAAAGACGAAGCATATGAGCCTGATTAAAATATTAGGTTCAGAGGAGGAGGCTCATTCACTGCTTGATAAAGCAATCTTACTCCAAAATATACTTAATATTAAAGAAAAGAATATTACAAGATTTGAACATAAAGGATCAGATTTTTATGAAGCAGAGGACGATACTGGGTCAAGGTATAGTTTTACTAAAGGGGATTTCCGGGTTCAGCTCGAGCGTCTCGAGGAATTTATATTGTTCGAGCTGAACTCAGGAAATGAAGATCATATCAGATATATTGATTTGAGGTATAAAAATGCCATCGCTGTTAGTCACTTAAATATGGAGAAAACAATATGAGTAATGTTAGTAGGAATGAAATGCTTGTAGGTGTTGATATAGGAACTTCTAAAGTTGTTGCTGTTGTTGCTGAAGCCAGAGGGTCACAGTTAGAAATAATAGGTCTTGGAACACATGCATCAAAAGGCTTAAAAAATGGAGTTGTTGTTGATATTGAATCTACAACTAATGCTATTAAGAAATCCATCGAAGAGGCTGAAGCTATGGCAGGATGCCATATAGGTTCCTGCTATGTAGGGATATCTGGAAGTCATATAAGGGGTTTAAATTCAGAGGGAGTTGTACCTATTAGAGACGGCGAAGTGAAGTTTACTGATGTGGATAGAGTTATTGAGACTGCTCAAGCAATGGCTATCCCTGCTGATCAAAGATTACTTCATGTTCTGCCAAGGGATTATATAATTGATAAACAAGACGGTATAAAAGAACCGTTAGGTATGGCTGGTTCAAGATTAGAAGCCAAAGTCCATCTAGTCACATGTAGTGAAAATTCATCTCAGAATATTCACAAATGCATAAGTGCATCTGGCTTAGATGTAGAGGCATTTGTACTAGAGCAGCTTGCTTCTAGTTATTCTGTTCTTACTGAAGATGAAAGAAATTTAGGAGTTTGTCTTATAGACATTGGGGGTGGAACTACTGATATTGCAGTTTTTGTAGATGGGTCAATTTGTTTTACAGATGTCATTCCAATTGCAGGTGATCATGTTACAAATGACATAGCACAAGCCCTAAGGACTCCTCCAACTCAGGCTGAAACAATAAAACAAAGGTATGGTTGTGCTGTCAGTTCTATGACAAGACCTGAAGAAATTATGATGGTCCCCGGTATGGGAGGAAGACCTGAAAGAGAGCTTTCGAGACAAGCTCTGGCAGATGTTTTGGAAAGAAGATACGTAGAAATTTTTAGCATGGCCCAACAGAAACTTAGTCTTAGCGGTTTCGATCAGCTTATTCCTGCTGGTATTGTTTTAACTGGCGGTGCTTCAAAAATTGAAGGCGCAACTGAATTGGCAGAGGAAATTTTTCATTCTCCGGTAAGAATGGGATCTCCTCATTCAGTTGAAGGCTTCTCCGAGATTATAAATAATCCAATTTATGCTACATCAGTTGGACTTCTCTTGTATGGACAAAAGCAATTACAAGAAGATCATTTAAATTATATTCACAGAGATAAAAATATAATAAATAGAATTTCTAGATGGTTTGGTGGAAATCTTTAATAGTTAATTAAAAGAGAGGTTAATTATGAGTGAATGGGAAATAGTAGAAGAAGTTAAAGAAAATGCTTCAATTAAAGTTATAGGTGTTGGAGGCGGTGGAGGAAATGCTGTTCAACATATGGTTGAATCAGGCATAGAAGGGGCAGAATTCATATCTATAAATACAGATAGACAAGCATTAGAGAAAAACGATGCTAGTACAAAACTTATTTTAGGGTTGGAAATTACCGATGGACTTGGTGCAGGCGCAAATCCAGCTATAGGCAGAGAGGCTGCTCTTGAAGATAGAGATAAATTAAGAGAAATGTTAAAAGGAACTGACATGGTTTTTGTTACTGCCGGTATGGGAGGTGGCACAGGCACTGGTGCGGCCCCGATAGTAGCTCAAGTTGCAAAAGAGCTAGGCATTCTTACTGTTGCTGTTGTTACTAAGCCTTTTGAACTTGAAGGAGCTAAGAGGATGAAAATAGCTCAGGAGGGCATTAAGGAATTAGTTGATGAAGTTGATTCTCTCATAACAATTCCAAATCAGAAACTTCTAGAAGTTCTTGGAGAAGATTGCAGTATGCTCGAAGCTTTCAAGCAAGCTAATGATGTACTGGGTGGTGCGGTTAGGGGGATATCCGACATTATCATTAGACCAGGTTTAATTAATGTAGACTTCGCCGATGTTAAAACTGTTATGTCAGAGAAGGGCACTGCTATGATGGGGACAGGGATGGCTAATGGACCCGATAGAGCCAGAATTGCTGCTGAGCAAGCTGTTGCAAGTAAATTACTTGAAGATATTAGCCTTAAAGATGCTAAGGGAGTTTTGGTGAATATAACAGCTGGACCTGAGTTATCTTTAGGTGAAATAAAAGCCGTGGGAGATTGCATTAATGATTTTGCCTCTCCAGAGGCTATTATAGTTACAGGAACAGTACTTGATGAATCGGCAACTAATGATTTAACTGTTACTGTTATTGCTACAGGACTAAATTCTTCAGTTCAAACTGCATCAAACAAACCTCAAAATGTGAGGGTTGTGAATGAGAGACAACCTTTGCCTCTAAGTGATGCTGCAAAACAGCTATTAGAAAATCCTCCTTCGATTGAGAAGGCTGTAAAAAAAGATACAAATGAAGATGAATATCTTGATATACCTTCCTTTGTTAGAACTCAGCTTGATTAATTTGTAGGGCATGTCTTCTCGGATTCTCTATTCTTCAGGAAGAATAGTTTTTGTCCAATTTATCTTACTAATAGGGTTTTGTGCTCTTTTAGGTAGGTTAGTTTATCTTCAAATATATCAAGATGTTTTTTTAGATGATCAAGTTTTCACTAGACTAGATTCACAGTATTCGCTCTTAGCACCAAGAGGTAAGATATTAGATAGAAATGATAATATTCTGGCTCTCGATATAAAAGGATACAGTGTAGGTCTTGACCTGGAAAAATTTATATATGATCCACAGACCATCGTTACTCTTTCTAATATATTAAATAAGAATCCTATTACTTTAAGTAAAAGTCTTGAAGGTCGATTATCAGGCTATAAAGAGATAAGTAGAAATGTAAATTTAGAAACCAAAGAAAATCTTAAAGGTATGAAGGTATCAGGTCTCTACTTTCGTGAAAATTTAAGACGGAGCTATCCTGAAAAAGATATTATTTCTCATGTAGTCGGTCTTACTGATATAGATAGAAAAGGCATACAGGGTGTCGAATTAATTTTTCAAAACGAACTTCTTGGAAAGGAGGGAAGCTTCGAAGGTATTAAGGGTGCAAAGAATATAAAACTTGAAGGAAAAAGAATAAAGGCCGAAGCTGGTAAAGATATTAAGTTAACTATAGATATAAACATTCAGTCTATTGCTTATCATGAATTAGAGAAAGCCATTAAAAAGAACAATGCTCAGGCTGGCTCGGTAGTAGTTATTGACCCACAATCAGGAGATATTTTAGCTTTAGTTAATTCTCCTTCATTTGATCCTTCAAGAAGAAAAAATTTAACAGATATGTCTGCGTTAAGAAATCGCGCAACTATAGATGTATTTGAGCCTGGTTCAGTTCTAAAGCCTTTAGCTATGTCTGCAATTGTGGAATCCAACAAGCATCCTTTATCTTCAAAAATTAATACATCTCCCGGATGGATAGAATTTGAAGGTTTTAGGACTAGTGATTTTAAAGATTACGGACTCCTAAACCTTTCAGAAGTAATTTCTCTTTCTAGTAATGTAGGGATGGTAAAATTATGTGAGAAACAAGACATAGAGCACCTTACGAATTACTATAAAAAGTTTGGAATTGGAAGATACCCAACATCTATTATGATTCCAGCGCGTGAAGGTTTTCTCCCTCATCATACTCAATTCACATCTAGAGACAAAGTAAGCTCTTGTTATGGTTATGGTGTTACATTATCTGCTCTACAGATTGCTCAAGCCTATTCAGTTTTTGCTAATGACGGAAATTTTATTGAGTTAAAGCTATTTACAGAACATAGCTTTGATAAACCGATGAAGGAAAGGGTTATCTCTGAAGAGACAAATCAAATAATTTTGAAGATGTTAGTAGAAACAGTAAATTCAAAAAGCGGTACCGCATCTAAAGCTAGAATTAATAATATGATCGTTGCTGGCAAAACAGGTACAGCAAAAGAAACCTTAGCAGAAGAAACTACTTATACTGGAACTTTTGCAGGATTTGTTCCATCTAAGGATCCTGAATTTCTGGCGGTTGTAGTTTTACACGGTCTATCTGGTGAGGATTATTCTGGCGGTAAAGTCTCAGCTCCAGTATTCTCAAATATTATGCAACAAATCTTTCTATCAAAAGACTTAAAGATATAAATGAAATCAATTGAATTTCTTGAAGAACTAAAAGACCTAAAGAATTTTAAGAATATTGAGATTGGCAGCATACATCTTGATAGTAGAGATGTTCAAAAGGATGGCATATTCTTTGCTTATAAAGGTAATGAGATGGACGGAAATACGTTCATTAAATCTGCGCTTGATAAAGGTGCAGCATTAGTTGTTTCTGACACTTACCAGAAAGATATTTCAGGTGTTATATATTTTGATCAGCTCAAAAAAAATATTGGTACATTCGTCTCAAGATTCTATAAAAATCCAAGTTCTAAGGTAAAAACCTTTTGTGTTACAGGTACAAATGGAAAGACTACATCTGTTGAAACTTTTTCTAGTATGAGTAACTTACTAGGAAATAAATGTGCCTATATGAGTACTATTAATTTTTCCAAAGATGGTTATTCATTAGAACAATCCAATCTCACAACTCCAAATTCTATCAAAATCAATGGAAGCATTGCGGAAGCTTTAAAAAATGACGCTAAATTTTTTGCAATGGAAGCTTCTTCTCATGGCTTAGATCAAGATAGATTAAAAGGACTAAGCATAGATTATGCCGTTTTGACTAGCTTTTCCCATGACCATCTTGACTATCATGGCAATTTAGAGAACTATAAATCTGCAAAACGAAAGTTATTTTTTAATTTAGACCCAAAAACAAGCATCATATGTATCGATAGTCCCTTTGGCAAACAGCTATATTCTGACTTAGTTATAGAAAATCATGATTCTTATAGTGTTTCTATAGAAGAAACAGCAGACTTTCAGGCTACTTTTGAAAAAAGCTCTTTGGGTTTAAAGGTAAATTTAAAGGCACTAGATAAATATTTTAATTTTGAATTACAAACTATCTCAAGATATCTAGCTTCAAATGTGGTTTGTTCAATTGCAGCTTTAATTCTAGAGGGGGTTGACTCTGAATCTATTGCAGCAATCAGTAAAGAAATTAAATTACCCCAAGGAAGACTTGAAAAAATTATTAAAGATGACCGTATAATCTATATTGATTATGCCCATACACCAGAAGCATTAGAGTGTGCCTTGAAAGAGATTAGAAATTTTCATAAAGAACCTGTCTGGTGTCTATTTGGTTGCGGTGGCAATAGGGACAAAGAAAAGAGACCATTAATGGGGAGTATTGCTGAAAAATATTCTGATCATATAGTTATCACAAGTGATAATCCTAGGACTGAAAATAAAAGCGAAATAATAAGCGATATTCTTGAAGGTATATCCAATAAGAGAAAAGTTATACTTGAAGAGGATAGAAAAAAAGCAATAGAAACTGCTATTTCATCAATAAGAAATAATACGAAAAAAGATATTTTGTTAATTGCTGGAAAGGGGCATGAATCATATCAAGAAATTGATGGCTCTTTTTATGACTTTAATGACAAAAATATTATTCAATCTTTTTAGGTTTGCATAAATGAAAAATCTAAAGCAACTGGCAGAGATTTCTAAAGGGAAATTATCAGGATCATCAATCAATATAGATAGTTTTAGTATTGATACTAGAACTATTAATCTCAATGAGGCTTATATTGCTCTTGAAGGCGAAAATTTTGATGGTCACGAATTTATTTCTGAAGCGGCCCTAAAAGGTGCTTCTGCTGTGATTGTTAATAAGCCTATTGAAGCAGATATTCCTCATATTATTGTTGCTGATACACTCGAATTCATGAAAAACATAGCCGAGTACAATCGTAATCAATTTAAAGGAAAGATGATAGGAATTACAGGTACCAATGGCAAAACAACTACTAAGCAAATAGTTGCTAACTTATTAAATGGAACAAATCTTTGCCATAAAACTTTGGGGAATAAAAATAATCAGATCGGCGTACCTTATTCAATGCTCTCATTAGAGAATAAATATAAATATTCAGTTATTGAGATGGGAACAAGTGAACCTGGAGAGATAGAACTATTAAATGCTCGAGTAAAACCAGATATAGCAGCTATTACCAATGTCTCTATGGGGCACTTAGAGGGACTTCGGAATACTGAATCTATAGCTAAAGAGAAGGGCAATATATTAAATTTTTATTCCGATTCTGGAGTAGCAATTCTTCCAAGAGACTCTGAATTTTTTGATTTTTGGTCCGATAAAACTAATGCCAAAGAGATATCTAGTTTTGGTACCGATCAGAATTCTGACTTCAGGGTGGCTAATGCAGAAATTGATATAGAGAATAATTTAACCCATTTTCATTTGTATTTTGAGAATCAAAGAGAAGATATGTCTATTAATGGCATAGGATTAAATAATTCTTTAAATGCTGCCTTGGCTACAGCAATAGGTCTTCATTGCGGCATTGAAATTAATGAAATTAAAAACAGGCTGACACAAACTGACCTGCCTGAGAGAAGACTATCAGTTACAGAGTCATTAAATGGTTCACTTATGATTGATGATACTTATAACTCAAACCCTGCCTCTCTAAAGAATGCCCTAGATTCTTTAGACAAATTAGATAAAAAAAAGATATGCGTACTTGGGGAAATGAAAGAATTAGGATTAGATTCCAAGTTAATTCATAAAGAAATGTACGAATATGCAAGCAAGAGAGTTGATAAAGTCTTATGTATAGGAAAATCTTGGTCAGAATGTGATTTTGATACCAATAAAGAACTAGAAATTTTTAATGATCAAGACCTACTTTATGATTACTTAGTTTCTATAATTGACGATAAGACTGTACTATTAGTCAAAGGGTCAAGATCTACCAGAATGGATATAATTGCCGATAAATTAAAAAAATAATGTTATTACCTATATTCGAATATCTGTCAGAATTTTTTGGACCATTCCGAGTTGTTGAATTCTTATCAACTAGAGCTATTTTGGCAACACTCACTTCATTACTTTTTTCTTTAATCTTGGGTCCTAAATTCATCAATAAGATGAAAGATATACAAATCCAACAAGTTGTAAGAACAGAAGGTCCTGAAACTCACCTTTCAAAACAAGGTACACCTACCATGGGAGGTACATTAATATTAAGTTCTATATTTTTGAGTGTAATACTCTGGGGAGACTGGGAAAACAGGTACCTTTGGGTTGCATTTCTTACTGCAATGTCCTTTGGAGTTCTTGGATGGGTTGATGACCGCTTAAAGATTAAACATAGATCAAGTGATGGACTTTCCGCTGGAAATAAAATCTTATGGCAGTCAGTTATAGCACTTCTAGCGTGCAGTTATTTATATTTTAGTCAGGAAAATATTTCAGAAACAAGTTTGATTGTTCCTTTCTTTAAAGATGTCTCTATCTCTCTTGGTTTGGGTTTTATTTTATTATCTTACTTAGTAGTAATAGGGACCAGCAATGCAGTAAATTTAACTGATGGCTTAGACGGGTTAGCAATTTTACCTTGTGTAATGGTGGCAGCAGGCTTAGGAATCATAGGTTATTTAGCTGGGAATATCATTTATTCAGAATTTTTAAACATACCTTACTTACCCGGTACAGGAGAGATGATAGTTTTTTGTGGAGCTCTAGTTGGTTCTGGGATTGGTTTTTTATGGTTCAATACTTATCCTGCACAAGTATTTATGGGAGATGTTGGTTCCTTATCTCTTGGAGCATCTTTAGGCATCGTAACTGTCATAATCAGACATGAGTATGTTTTATTGGTTATGGGAGGACTTTTTGTTATTGAAGCTCTGTCTGTGATAGTTCAAGTAATCTCTTTCAAATTAACAGGAAAAAGAGTTTTTAATATGGCTCCGTTACACCACCATTATGAGCTTAAGGGCTGGCCTGAACCAAGAGTAATAGTGAGATTTTGGATTATTACTTTTATGCTTGTTTTACTCGGGTTGGCGTTATTAAGACTTAGATAATACCTGTGCAAGAGAAGATACCTTTAGTTATTGGTTTCGGTGTAACAGGAAAGTCTATAATAAATTACCTTGCAGATTCTCATTCAGAGATCTTCCTAATAGAAGAGTGGGAAGAAAACCCTTCTTTAGAAGAAATAAAAAATATTGAATTAAAGGTTCATATAAATCCAGATATTAATGAAGAGTTATTTCAAAATATATCTAGAATATACTCTAGTCCGGGAGTTTCTGGCCAGCATGAAATATTTTCTTATGCTAAAAAATACAATATAAAGGTTTCCTCCGACATAGAAGAGTACCTAACTGCTCAAGAGGGTATTAAGGTTTTAGTAACTGGCACTAACGGAAAGACATCAACTTGTCTAATTATTGAGACGTTGTTTAAGTCAGTGTTTCCAAGCTTAACAATCTCAGTTCTAGGAAATATTGGTAACCCTGTTCTGCCGCACATAAAAGATGATATAGATATATCAATTATAGAGGTCTCGAGCTTTCAGTTAGAACTTTTAAATGAAATAGAGTTTGATATAGGGTTATTGCTTAATATTGAACAAGACCATATGGATAGATATTTAAGTTACCAAGACTATGAGAACATTAAATTTTTAGTACTGAAATATTCTTTATTTAACATATCTTACGACGATACCGATAGAGGTTTAAGCAACCCTTTAAATTATAAGGATATAGAGATACCCCAAGCTGTATTGGAGCTACCAACTTTTAAAAATTGGCCAATGCATGACATAGAAAATCTAAGAGCTAGTTTGGCTGTATTAAAGTGTTATTACGAGAATTTTTATAACTCTTCATTTGACGAACTTACTCTTTCTAAAGAACTAGAAAGAGCCTTTATGGATTTTAGAAAGCCACCCCACAGATTTGAGATTATAGAAAATTCTCTTGGAATAAATTTTATCAATGACTCAAAAGCTACAAATTTAGATGCAATGTTAAAAGCCATCAAAGCTGTTAACGAACTAAAGAAAGATCAAGAAAGTATCCATCTAATATGCGGAGGAGATTTAAAGGAACAAGATACAAATTCAATAGATCTTAAAAGTATAAGCAGTGTTAGTAGAGTTTTAATTTATGGGAAAGATAAGGAGATATTATTTCAATCGATGAGACAGTATACAGAATGCCTCCTTGTAAATGACCTGGACGAGGCTGTGATGGAAGCAATGAAACTTTCAAAAGAAGGAGATTATGTGATGCTTTCACCTGCTTGCTCGAGTCTTGATATGTTTATCAACTATCAAGAAAGAGGAGATAAATTTAAAAGGCTTATAGAAGATTTATTAGATGAGTAGAATAAATTTCCTTGAGAATTTTGATTATCTAAAACTAGACTATGTCTTGATATCTTTATTCTTTGTTATTAGCTTCTGTGGCTTGTTGATACTGGCTTCTGCTTCAGTCCATTTTTCTGATTCAATATATGGTAATCCTTCAGCAGTTTTTAACAGACAATTCTTTTATTTTCTCCTGGGTGTATCAGGTTTATTAATTTTTTTTTTACTGCCTCTAAGTTTTTGGTCAAACTATGATCGGGTACTATTAACCTTAGGATTTCTATTACTATTATTTGTTTTTGTTCCTGGTGTAGGCGTTGAAGTTAATGGAGCAAATAGGTGGATCAGATTTGCTGGGTTTGGTTTACAACCTTCAGAGATAATGAAATTTCTTAGTATTTTATATGTCTCTTGTTATTCAGTTAGAAGAATTAAAGAGATTCAATCTCATTGGCTAGGTTTTTTTAGACCGGCACTAATTATTGTCAGTATAATTTCTGTGATTTTAATTCAACCAGATTTGGGATCTTCAGCTGTTATTTTTATATCTGTTTTGGGGGTTTTATTTGTTGCTGGTGTCAAAATAAGACAATTTTTAATCGTCGCTCTTTTGGGCCTAATTGGGATTTCTTTAATGATAATTTTTGTGCCTTGGAGGTGGGAAAGGATCATTTCTTTTATTGATCCTTGGAGCAATCCATGGGGAAGCGGTTATCAGTTAACCTTATCTTTAATGTCTATAGGAAGAGGTGATTGGTTTGGTGTTGGTTTAGGGGAAGGTCTCATGAAGATGGGATACTTACCGGATGCTCATACAGATTTTATATTTTCTGTGATAGTGGAAGAAACTGGAATATTAGGTGGCTTATTGATTGTTTCTCTTTTATTTGGGCTCTCTTTCAGAGTCTTCTACATAGGACGAGAATCTTTGATAAGAAAGAATTTCTTTGGTTTTTATTTTTCATATGGAGTAGCCTTGTTGCTTGGATTGCATACTTTTATAAATGTCGGGGTGGCTTGTGGACTTTTACCTACAAAAGGGTTAACCCTTCCTTTGATTAGTGCAGGAGGAACCAATCTTATAATTGTTTGTTTAATGATAGGAATCATATTGAGAGTTGATTACGAAAATAAAAATTCTATGCCAGTGCCAAACTTTAATCGAAGAGCAAAATTTTAATGAATATTTTAATAATAGCTGGAGGAACAGGAGGGCATGTTTATCCGGCCTTAAGCATTGCACGAGAATTTAATCAAAAAGGTCACTCTATATCTTGGATAGGTCAGGAGGGTAGTCTAGAAGAGAGAATTTGTCTTGATGAAAAGTATTTATTTTATCACGTGAAAAGTAAAGGCTATCTGGGCAAAGGTTTCATTCAAAAGCTTGTGGCGCTTTATTTTTTCAAAGTAGCATTTATAAAAAGTTTTTTTTTAATAAAAAAGATCAAACCTGACTTAGTCATATCAATGGGAGGTTACGTTACGCTTGGTCCTGCTTTGGTAGGTTCTTTCTTCTCGCCATTATTCATTCATGAACAAAATAGTATTGTAGGATTAGCTAATAAAATATTGCATAGAAGATCACAAATTACTTTTGAAGCATTTCCTGAAACTTTTAGAAATTTTAAGCATAAAGTAGCTTGTGTCGGGAACCCTGTTAGAAAAGAAATAGCTGATCTATCTCATAAAGAGATAAGAGACTCTTCAATGTTTAGGATTCTGGTCTTGGGTGGTAGCCAAGGCTCTAAACAAATAAATGAGATTATAACTAGTGCCTTAAATCATAAAACAATCTCTCCAAAATGGTCTTTTGTCCATCAAACCGGGAAATTAGAGCACTATGACCTGAAGCAGGCTTACATCAATTCAGGAGCTAAATTTGAAATTAAAGAATATATTCATGACATGGCTAGCGAATATAGGAATTGCGATATTATTATTTCCCGTTCTGGAGCCATGACTGTTAGTGAAATTTGTTCTGCCGGTAAACCATCAATCCTTTTACCCTTACCTTGGTCTGCTGACAATCATCAACGCATTAATGCCATGTATCTTCATGAAAAAGGAGCCGCGGAGGTAATAGAATCAAATATTTCAAATTCTGAGAGTCTTTTTAACCTATTAATTGGATTAGAAAACAATCATAATAAAAGGAAATCTATGATGCATGCAGCTTCTAAGGTCTTCCCTGAATTTACTTCTGAAAAAATTTATAAGATTATTTATGAATCCCTCAAAATATAGCCTTAACAATATCCATTTTATTGGTATTGGTGGAAGTGGTATGAGTGGTATTGCGGAAGTCCTTAATAATTTAGGCTATAAGATTTCAGGTTCTGATAATGCAAAATCTTCTAATACTCAACGATTAGAAGACTTGGGTATACAAATTGCATATGAGCATAGTGCATCTAATCTTGATGGCATCGATATGGTAGTCAAGTCAACAGCTATTGCTGATGATAACTCAGAAATAATTGAAGCTAAGAGGCGTTTAATTCCAATTCTTGCTAGAGCTGAAATGCTATCTAGTTTAATGAATAATAAAAGAGGCATAGCTATTGCTGGAACGCATGGCAAGACAACCACCACCAGTTTAGTAGCATCTATAATGAGTAATGCAGGTCTCGACCCAACCTTCATAAATGGTGGAATTATTAACAGTTTCAATTCCAATGCTCAATTAGGAAAAGGAGATTATTTAATTGCTGAAGCTGATGAGAGCGATCAATCTTTCTTGTTATTGCAGCCCTCGGTATCAGTCATAACTAATATAGAACCAGATCATTTAGTGAACTATGATGATAGTTTTCTGAACTTAAAAAATGCCTTTTTACAATTTATTAAAAATCTACCTTTCAATGGATTTTCTATTGTCTGTGGAGATGATGAAGTTATTAAGGACTTAAAAACTAACTTTCAAAGACCTCTTATTAGTTACGGTTTTGAGATAGATAATGATTTTGTCTTGTCTGACTATAATTCTATTGGAACTCAATCTTATTTTAAGATGACATCCGATTCAGGATCAGTTGATCTAACTCTAAATATGCTTGGTAAGCACAATGCCCTTAATGCGGCTGCAGCCACGATCCTTTGTTTACAGGAAGGTATCTCTATTGATGTTATTCAAGAATCACTTAATAGTTTTATGGGTATAGATAGGCGTATGCAAATTTTAGGTGAGCATAGTATTAATAATCATAGTTGCATATATTTCGATGATTATGGTCATCATCCAACAGAAATAGAAAAAACAATAGAAGCTATTAAAGATTCCTACCCGGATCATAAGGTCGTAATGGTTTTTCAGCCCCACAGATATACTAGAACTAAAGATTTATTTCATGAGTTTGTACAAGTTTTACGTCAAGTTGATCAATTATTACTTCTTGATATTTATTCTGCAGGAGAAGATGAACTAGATGGGGTAGACAGTGATAACTTACAAAAGTCATTGATTGATACAGGGTTCGACTCTGTTGAGTTAATAAAAGATAACCAAAGGGTAATCGATAATATTGATAAAAACATTGATTCAGATACTGTATTTGTATTTCAAGGCGCAGGAGATATATCTGCAATAAGCCAGCAGATAAAAAGTGATTTTTTTTCAGATGGATAATAAATCTTTATTAAGAAAAAGTAATATCTTAGTTCTTTCTGGAGGCTGGTCAGCTGAAAGAGAAATATCTATCAGGTCCGGATCGGCAGTCGCTGATGCTTTACAAAGAAATGACATTTCATTCACTCACATTGATCTGAAGTCCAAAGAAGACGCTCAAGACTTATCTGAAGAATATGATTTAGCCTTTATTGCTTTGCATGGAAGAGGAGGTGAGGATGGATTTATTCAAGAAGTTTTGGAATCTAAAAGCATTAAATACACTGGCAGTGATTCAAAATCCTGCAAGGTTTCATTAAACAAAATTGAAGCTAAAAAGATATGGCGAGATTTACTTTTACCTACACCTGACTTTGTAGAAATTAACCAAGCTGGAACGCCTAATATGAAATTAACTCCTCACTTGTCTGGTGGAGATGATATAACCGCTTTAGATAAAACTTTTGTAGTTAAGCCAGCAAATGAAGGCTCAAGTTATGGAATATCTATTGTCAGACCAGGTATAGGTAGTCTAGAGGGCGCAATGAAGAAAGCATCTCAATTTGATTCTTCTATTTTAGTCGAAGCATTTGTAGAAGGCAGAGAGCTAACCGTCTCAATTTTAGATGATGAAGTCTTGCATCCTATTTTTATACAACCTTCGGGCGAATTTTATGATTTTGAATCCAAATACTCTAACTCCGGCACTAAGTATATTAAAGCTGATTTATCCAATGAAAAACTAGAGGAAATTAAAGATTACGCTTGGCATGCGTTCTCTACCTTGGGATGTAAAAATTGGGGAAGAGTCGATTTTATAGAGGACGAAGAGGGAAACTTTCAAATAATTGAGGTAAATACTGTTCCTGGTTTAACAGAAACAAGCTTATTCCCTAAGGCTGCTTCATATGCGGGTTTATCTTTTGATGAAGTGGTAATGAAAGTGCTTCAATTATCTTGCAAATAGCTAGACTTAGCCATAAAATGCAGCGCACCTTGCTCTACATAGCTTATATGAGAGCTTTAAACCAAAAGGAAAATAATGAGAAATTACGAAATAGTCTTTTTAGTACACCCTGATCAATCCGATCAGACCTCATCCATAATATCCAAGTTAGATAAGCTGGTAAATGACTCTGGCGGAAATGTTCATCGCTCTGAAAATATTGGAAATAGAAAATTGGCATATCCTATTCAAGATCAATTTAAAGCAAGTTATGGACTTCTCAACGTAGAATGTAACCAAGAAACTATTAATGAGATAAAGAACTCTTTTAAATTTAATGACTCAATCATTAGGAATCTAGTTCTTAGTGTTAATAAAATTCACAAAGACACCTCTTCACTTCTTATGCAAACTAAAGAAGATAATGAAAAAGATACATACCAAGAAGCTAGGGATGCTGCAAATAAAGCAGAAGAGAGAGAAGCCCAAAACGCTTCTAAAACTGAAAAACCTGCAGATATAAAATCAAGCTCAAATGAAGCTCCAGAAGAAGAAACTAAAAAGGAGGGCGAGTAATGGCTAAAAAACAAAAGAAAAATTTTAAGAGAAAAAGCGATTTTGATAACAGACCTAAATATTGTAAATTTACATCGTTAGGAATTGAAGAAGTTGATTTCAAAGATATAAAGCTTCTTAAGGAATACATAACAGAAACAGGAAAAATAATACCTGCAAGAATGACTGGTACTTCTGCAAAATACCAAAGACAACTCAACAAAGCTGTGAAAAGAGCAAGACATCTTGCGCTCTTGCCATATACAGATTCACATTATAATTAAGCTATGGAAGTAATACTTTTAGAAAAAGTTGCCCAATTAGGTGATCCGGGAGATTTGGTTAATGTTAAATCAGGTTACGGTCGCAATTTCCTAATACCCACAGGAAAAGCTGTAAGAGCAGATGAAGAGAATAAGGCAGAATATGAAAAAAGACGGGAAGCTCTTATTTCTGCTGAAGCTGATAGAAAAGATGCAGCTATAAAATTATCAGAATCTATGGGATCTTTATCTATTGCGATTAAAGCACCAGTTTCAGAAGAAGGCACGCTTTATGGATCAATAGGTACTAGGGAAATTTCGGAAGCTTTGATAGAAAAAGGCTTCGAAATTGAAAAAAGCGCAGTTCGCTTGCCAGAAGGTGTGTTAAAAGAAGTAGGGGATTATACTATTGATATAGAATTACATCCCGAAGTCATAACACCTATTTCCCTATCAGTTTCAGCTTCAGAAGAAAGTTAAAAAGTAACTTGTCTTAAACTCCCTCAAATGGGAGAATTGATGTCTTTCCTCAAAAAAAGGTCATGGCATTAGAAACTTTACCAAATCGAGAATTACCCTACTCAACAGAAGCTGAGAAAGCTGTGTTGGGAGGAATAATGCTTAAAAATGAAACATGGGATCTTATATCCGATTTAGTAAAAGAAGACGATTTTCACAAGGAAGAGCATAAGTTAATTTATAGAACTATCAATGATCTTCAAGATGCAGGTAAACCTGTCGATGTGATTACTGTCCAAGAGGCAATTGAAGGAAATGGGGACCTGCCAAAGTTAATCAATTCAGGAGGAAAAGATTATCTAGCTTTACTTGCTAAAGAGACTCCAAGTGTAGCGAATATTCAGAGTTATGCTGACATTATTAAACAAAGATCTAATTTAAGAAGACTAATAATTGCCGCAGATAATATTTCTAAAGTTGCAAAGGAATCTGACGCTTCAGGCAGCGACAGAATCATAGATGAAGCCGAAGAAAAAATTCTTAGTTTAAGAGATGATCTGAATAGATCTGTAGGCCCTAGGGAAGTTAAAGAGTTATTGGGCCCAGTTTACGCAGATATTCAAGAATCCTCTGAAAGTGGTAATTCTTTAGTTGGAGTGAGTACAGGTTTTACAGAAATTGATGAAGTGACCCTCGGCTTTCAAAAGTCTGATTTAATTATCATTGCTGGAAGACCTTCTATGGGTAAAACAGCTTTTGCTTTCAACATTGCTGAAAATGTTGCACGTCAAACAGATCAGACAGTTTTGTTATTTAGTATGGAAATGTCATCAGAGCAGGTTGTCAGAAGATTTATTTCTAGCATCTCAAGTATAGATCTTCAGAGACTGATGAGAGGTCAATTAGAAGAATATGACTGGGAAGGCATCGATAAGGCGCTATCTGTGTTAAGTCAAAAGCAAATCTTATTGGATGACACACCGGCACTATCCCCCTCTGAAATAAGAGCCAGAGCACGGAGAGTTAAAAGAGAACATCCTGACTTAGCCATGATTGTTATTGATTATCTCCAATTAATGCAAGTACCAGGAAGAGGGGATAATAGAGTGGCCGAGATTAGTGAAATAAGTAGATCTCTAAAGGCATTAGCAAAAGAACTAAATGTTCCAGTAATTGCATTATCGCAACTTAATAGGGCTGTTGAAACAAGACCCAATAAACGTCCAATCCTTGCAGATTTAAGGGATTCCGGGGCAATTGAGCAAGATGCAGATGTAATAGCGTTCCTTTATAGGCATTCTTATTACGATCCAACTGATCTAGAAAGCAAAGGCAAAGCTGAAGTCAATATTGCTAAACAACGAAATGGCCCTACAAAGGCAGTACCAGTGGCCTTTATTGAGAATACAGCAACATTCCAGAATTTAGCTAAGAGTGATAGGTTTCCTCCTAGGTATTATGATGAAAGTGACGATTCATAATTTATATAAATTGTCATAAACCTGTCCAATTTTCTCCTTGCAAGACAAACTATAATTGTTAAATTAATCAAAATAAGAATTTAAGAAGTTTATGAAAATTTACTATACAGAAGAGACACCTAGAAAAATTAGGGATTATGATATTTCAGAACCAGAGCTTGGACCTGAAGAAGTTGAAGACATTGCAGAAATATTTAAGACTCCATTAACTGGTACTTATAACTGGGACTATTCAATACAAGATAACAGGATTGCAAAACTTTATGAGCTTGGAAAAAAGCTTAATTGGAATGTTTCTATGGATATTGATTGGGATAGACCCATGGTCGTATCAGAAGAGATTCCAGTTATGTTCTGGGATGAGTATCCCCCTTATAAAAAACTGACCGATGAACAGAAAAGAGAATTTTTAAGACACAGAGGGGCAAGTCAATTTAGTCAATTTTTACATGGCGAACAAGGAGCTCTTCTTGTGGCATCGCAGTTGGTATCGTGTGCACCTACCTATCAGGCTAAGCTGTATGCTGCTTCTCAAGCATTTGATGAAGCTAGACATGTTGAAGCTTTTACAAAATATATACAAACTAGATCCAAGCTAATGTATCCAGTTGGCTCTGGTCTTAAAAGTTTATTAGATAAAATTTTGACAGATGAAAGATGGGACTTAAAGTTAATTGGGATGCAAATTATCATTGAAGGCCTTGCCTTGGCTGCATTTAATACTGCTAAAGCAGTAACTCCTGATCCTGTACTTAGAGACATATTGCATTTAATTATTAGGGATGAAGCCAGGCACGTTACTTTTGGTGTTAATTATCTTGAAGACTTTATAGAAAATCTTACTGATGAAGAGCGAGAAGATAGAGCCATGTTTGCGTATGAAGCTTGCGTTATAAGTAAAGAAAGATTATTTCCCACTGATGTATTTAGAAAATTTGGTTGGGATGAAGCTGAAGCAAGAGATTTTTCTAATAAAGCAGGATTTGCAACAGAATTCCAGAGACTACTTTTTTCAAGAGTTGTACCAAACCTTTCAAGAATAGGCTTACTTACCGACAAAGTAAGACCCCTCTATGAAGAGCTAGGTGTCCTTGAGTTTGAATCTCATACATCTGATGATATTTCTTGGGCTGAGCTTGAAAAACCACTAGATTTAACGGCTTAATTAATTTAATTTTATTGTTCCTGTCGCAGGTTTTTGTTAATCTGTAATCCCATCGTTGTGAAGTTATTTTTTTAGACCTTCTAATGATCTTTTGATGGGAAATAAACAGACTAGATTTATATTTGTAACTGGTGGAGTTGTGTCTTCACTTGGTAAGGGCATTGCTTCAGCATCTTTAGGCGCTATCTTAGAAAGCAGAGGACTATCTGTAACTATTCTTAAACTTGATCCATATATAAATTTAGACCCTGGCACTATGAGTCCCTTTCAACACGGAGAGGTTTTTGTGACAGAGGATGGCTCTGAGACTGATCTTGATTTAGGACATTATGAAAGATTTCTAACCTCTAAGATGTCCAAGGCCAATAACTTTACTACTGGTCAAGTGTATGAAGAAGTCCTTAGAAAAGAGCGTAAAGGAGATTATTTAGGGGGAACCGTTCAAGTTATACCTCATATAACTGATGAGATAAAAAGAAGGATTATAAATGGAGCGGGTAATTCAGAAGTCGCAATCGTAGAAATTGGCGGTACAGTTGGTGATATTGAGTCGCAACCCTTCTTAGAAGCAATTAGACAAATGAAAATAGACTTGCTGCCTCATCAAACTTTATTCATGCATTTAACGCTCTTACCTTTTTTAAAATCTGCAGGAGAAACTAAAACTAAACCTACCCAAAGATCTGTTAAAGAGATGCTATCCCATGGATTACAACCTGATATTCTGGTTTGTAGATCTGATGAGCAGATGGAAGAAGAAGAAAGAAGAAAGATTGCTTTATTTACAAATGTTAATAGAGATTCTGTAATTTCAATGCCAGATGTCGATTCAATATACAAAATACCTATAGAACTTAATCATCAACAGGTAGATGAGATAATTCTTGAAAAACTGAAATTTAAGTCACTCAAAAAAGCTAACCTTAATGACTGGAAAAAAGTCATAAAAGAAGATTTGGAACCAAAAGATTCTGTAAAAGTATCTATGGTAGGAAAATATACCGAACTGGCAGATGCTTATAAATCTTTAAACGAAGCACTTAAGCATGGAGGGTTTAAGAATAATCTTAAAGTAGATATTGATTATGTAGACTCAGAAAAGTTAAACGCTAAGAATGTGCATAGCAAACTAAAGAACTCTGATGCAGTACTAGTACCAGGTGGTTTTGGTGAAAGAGGGATAGAGGGAATGATATGTGCAGTAAATTATGCTAGAACTAAATCAATCCCCTATTTAGGAATTTGTCTTGGTATGCAAATAGCTGTAATTGAATTCGCACGAAATGTTGTGAAGATGAAGTCAGCAAATAGTACTGAATTTAATGATAAAACTAAGTTCCCAGTAGTTGGTCTTATTAATGAATGGCTTGATTTAGAGGGTTCAGTTGAAAGAAGAGACTCTAGTTCAGATTTAGGAGGCACTATGAGGCTGGGCGCACAAGAATGCAGTCTTGAAAAGAATTCTTTAACCCGTGATCTATATAAAAAGAGTAAAATTAAAGAGAGACATCGTCATAGATATGAGGTTAATAATAACTTAATTGATGCTTTAACCACCAAAGGACTGAGTGTTGTTGGAAAATCTGCAGATAAAATGCTTGTAGAAGTAATAGAAATTAAAAATCATCCTTGGTTTGTAGGATGTCAATTCCACCCTGAATTCACTTCTGATCCTCGAAAAGGACATCCTCTGTTTTCGGGATTTATAAAAGCCGCAAAAAAGAACAAAAATAAGAAATGAGATCTATAACAGTAAATGATATAAATATTGGAAATGACAAGCCTTTTGTTCTTATTGCTGGCCTGAATGTTTTAGAAGATGAAAAGACAATTGAGACAGTAATTACTAAATGCATTGAATCTACTAAAGCTCAAAATATACCTTATATTTTTAAAGCTTCTTACGATAAAGCTAACAGGTCATCTATTGATTCTTATAGGGGCCCTGGAGTTGAAAGAGGGCTTGCAATTTTGTCAGAATTAAAAAAAGACTATGAAGTTCCAGTAATTTCTGACGTACATACTCCTAAAGAAGCTGAATTAGCTGCAAATGTATTAGATATAATTCAGATACCAGCTTTCCTAAGTAGACAAACTGATTTAATAGAAGCTGCTTGCTCAACTTCTATTCCCTTGAATATAAAAAAGGGCCAGTTTCTTGGACCTTCAGATATGCTAAATATATTAAAAAAATGTAGTCATTTTAAAAATGATAACGTAATGATTTGTGAGCGCGGAACCTCATTTGGATATCATAATTTGGTAGTTGATATGTTAGGCATGGTAGAACTTAAAAAAACTAATTCACCAATAATTTTTGATGTCACTCATTCCTTGCAAAGGCCAGGAGGACTTGGAGATAAGGCTGATGGCAGAAGCGCCAGCGTGTTTGAATTAGCCAGATCTGGAATGTCTTTAGGTTTGGCAGGACTATTTTTAGAAACCCATCCCAATCCAGAAAAAGCTTTATGTGATGGACCTTGCGCATTACATCTAGAAAAATTAGATAGTTTTCTACATGAAATAAAGTGTTTAGATGATTTAATAAAATCATTTTAATAGGACCGTATATGAAAATTAATTCCATTGAAGGATTTGAAGTTATAGATTCAAGAGGTAATCCAACCGTGGGCGCAAAGGTTAACCTTGAAGATGATAGTTTTGGCATTGCTTTTGTGCCTTCAGGTGCTTCTACGGGGCAACACGAAGCAAATGAAAAAAGAGATGGAGATTCAACAAGATATTTAGGCAAGGGTGTATTAAATGCAGTTGAATCTATTAGAAAAGATATTGGACCTTTGCTGAAAGGAAAAAATGTTGAAGATCTTTTAAAAAATGATAAGTTAATGATAGATTCTGATGGGACAGCCAATAAGAAAAACTTTGGAGCAAATGCTATTCTAGCTGTCTCAATGGCATCAGCTAATGCGGCCGCCACTTCAAAGAATATACCCTTATACAAATTTCTGAATGAACAGTATTCTTCTTACTGCAATCAAGAAATACTTCCTTCTTTACCTATTCCTATGATGAATATTCTTAACGGCGGTGCCCATGCTGATAACCCAATTGATTTCCAAGAATTTATGATACAGCCGAAAGGTTTCAACTCCTTCTCCGAGTCTTTGAGAGCTGGTATTGAGATATTCCATACCTTAAAAGGTATCCTAAAATCAAAAGGATTGAATACTTCTGTTGGAGACGAAGGCGGGTTTGCTCCCAACCTGCAATCACCAGAAGAAGCTTTAGATTTTATAATGATAGCAATAGAGGAGGCAGGGTATAGTCCAGGAGATCAGGTAGCAATTTGTTTGGATATAGCAGCTACTGAATTTTATTCAAATTCAATATATACATTAGATGGAATGAATAAAAAACTTAGTGCAGATGAGATGATTAGTTACATCAAAGACCTCTGCAAAAAATATCCAATAAATTCAGTTGAAGATGGACTGGACGAGAATGATTGGGACGGTTGGGCTCAATTGACTGAATCTTTAGGGTCTGAAGTTCAACTTGTAGGTGATGACTTATTTGTGACTAACGCAGATAGGATATCTAGGGGAATAAAAGAAAAATCTGCCAATGCTGTTTTAGTTAAAGTAAATCAGATTGGTACTATTTTTGAAACTTTTGAAGCTGTTAAAACTTCAGTTAGTAATAACTTCAACACAGTTATTTCTCACAGATCAGGAGAGACAGAAGATACATTTATTGCGGACTTAGCTGTAAGTCTTGCTTCGGGACAAATAAAAACTGGTGCACCATCTCGATCTGATAGAGTGGCAAAATATAATAGATTGTTAATGATAGAGTTGGAGACAGGCTTATGTATTGGCCCTTAAAGAAAGTTTTTTTCTTGTTTAAAGCACATCCTTTATTCTTCTCTTCTTGCTTAATACTTAGCTGCCTCCTGGCTGTAACACAATATCAATTCTGGTTTGGTGAATATAGCAGGGCTGATCTCAATACTTTAAAAGATGAAATATCTCTCGTTGAATTAGAAACCGATATTATCAGGAAGAAAAATGAAGAACTTTTACAGGAGAAAGAAAAGTTAAATTCTGGCAAAGAGGCTCTAGAAGGTGCAGCAAGGATCGAACTAGGAATGATAAAACCAGGTGAAAAGTTTTATGTTTTTAAAGACGAAACAAAAAAAGAAACTCTAAAAGATAACTAAATTGATTAAACCATTTGTTGTAATATTGCCTAGCGCAGGGTCAGGTTCACGTTTTGGTTCAGATACACCTAAACAATATGAAAAAATAAATGGAAAACTAGTTCTTGATTACTCTATAGAGATTTTTTTAGCAATTAAAGAATGTAAGAAAATAGTGATTGCGATTTCTGATTACGATAATTATCACTTAAATTTGAAGCAAGACAGTCGAATAGATATTATCCATGGCGGTTTATCTCGTGCAGAATCTGTAAGAATAGGTTTTAAACATTTAATCTCCAGCGGTTTACAAGAGGATGTATTAATTCATGATGCGGCTAGACCTTGTTTAGAACTTTCCCAAGTAAAAGATTTTCTTCAGTGTTTTTTTTCTGGAGATCATAGCGGTATGATTTTTGCTAAACCCTCTGCTAATAGTTTAAAAACTTCTTTTGATGGTGAGGTGATAAGTAAAAATATTGATAGGTCTGAGATATGGGAAGCGCAAACTCCACAAATATTTAATTTTAAGAAACTTTATAATGCTTATGATTTATATAAAAATGACATAAGCCTTCTTACAGACGAGTCCTCTCTTTTTGATGGATTAGAAGACCAAATACTTTTATATGAAACTAAATCTAAAAATATAAAAATTACTTACAAAGAAGATTTAAAATTGGCTGAATATTTATTGAAAGCTATTGAGGACTGAATCTATGCGAATTGGACAGGGTTATGACGCACATAGAATAAAACCTGGAAAAGGAATAATTCTTGGAGGAATTCCAATAGAATGTGACTATTCGATTGAAGCTCATTCTGATGGAGACATCATAGTTCACGCTTTAATTGATGCTTTACTTGGGGCTGCGGCTTACGGAGATCTAGGAACTTATTTTCCCTCCGAAGATGAATCCATAAAGGACATTTCTAGCCTTTCTATGTTATCAACTGTTCTAAATAAACTTGAAGAAGATAACTATAAGATTAAGAATATTGACTTAACTTATGTAGGCCAAGTACCTAAACTAAACACCCATCGAGAAGAGATAAGAAATAATCTTTCGAAAGTTACTAAAATAGATATCGAAAATATTAGTTGTAAGGCCACCACAACAGATGGCTTGGGTTTCGAAGGAAAATTTGAAGGCATATCTTGTCATTGTGTTGTACTTATCGAAAGGTAAAAAAGATTAATGTTAAAAATATTACTTTCTAATGATGACGGTTACGATGCCCCAGGTTTAGAGGTATTGTTTAATACCCTTAAAACCTTTGCAGATCTATTTGTAGTAGCTCCAGAAGTTAATAATAGTGGCGCTGGATGCTCAATCACTACTAATAAACCAATGAGAGTAACTAAACGCAGTAATGGTTTTCTATCTGTTACAGGAAAACCAGCTGACTGTGTTTATTTGGGAGTTCATGAGTTGGCGCCCTGGAAACCAGATCTCGTTATCAGTGGAATCAATTTAGGAGCAAATATGGGTGAGGACCTTCTTTATTCCGGTACTGTAGGAGCAGCCTTAGAGGCTAGAGATCTTCTTTACCCTTCCATAGCTATTTCTGCAGCAGCCTTTCATCAGCCTGGCTCAAAAGACTATATGGAACCTAATTATGATACTGCAGCTAATGTGGTCCTAGATATATTGCAAAATTATGATTTAAATGAAATAGATCCATCAATTGTTCTAAATATCAATACACCGAATGTAAGTTTTTCAAATGATCTTGATTACAAAGTGACTTCAGTTGGTTCATGGGGGCCCAGAAATCCTCCTCAAGTTGAAAAAGATAAAAGTGGAACAGTTGCTTATTGGACAACTCATAGAGATAGGTATTTAAAGAATGAAGCAAACTCAGATATAAAAACTTTAGAAGAGAATCTTGTTTCAATTTCACCAATTTTTCCTAATTACACAGTTAATGAGATAACAAAACAAAACTTGAACTTAAAAAAGAAATGACTATAGATAAAGGTGTCTTGCAAGGCCAGGGGATGACCTCTTTACGAACTAGGCAACGTCTAATAGAACGACTGACTGAAAAAGGTATTGCTGATGTAAGGATTTTAGAGGCAATGAGAGACAGCCCAAGACATTTATTTTTAGATGAAGCACTTTCAACAAGAGCTTATGAAGAGCTTGCTTTACCAATCGGGTATCAACAAACAATTTCTCAGCCTTATATTGTTGCAAGAATGACTGAATGTCTGATATCGGACGAACGTTTAAGCGACAAACCACTTAACAATACTTTAGAGATAGGAACTGGGTGCGGTTATCAAACTTATTTACTATCTCTTTTCTCTAAAAAAGTCACAACGATAGAGAGAATAGAACCTTTACAAGAAAAGGCTAAAAAAACACTTAAAGGATTAAAAGTAAATAATGTGAATTTTAAAGTCGATGACGGGAATAACTTAGATCAAAAAAAATATGATGCAATTTTATCGGCTGCTGCACCTCTACAAATACCTCAAAATTTAAAAGAACGACTTAACATCGGTGGAAAATTGATCCTACCAGTAGGTGATAGCAGACAACAAATTCTTACCTTGGTAAAAAGAGTTTCCAAAGATAAATATATAGAAGAAAAATTAGAAGAGGTTTTGTTTGTACCTTTACTTAAAGGAGTGGTTTCATAAATAATAAAGAAAATAATTTATCTTTATTCTTCAAGGGAGTTGCCATGGGTGTGGCTGAAATTATACCCGGTATCTCAGGAGGGACTTTAGCTTTGATATTGGGAGTGTACGAAAGACTTATTAATGCTATTCATGGATTTAATTTTTCACTTTTCCATTTAGTCAGAAAAAGAGAGCTAAAAGAAGCTTGGCAACAAATTGATGGCACTTTCATTCTAATACTCTTCGTAGGTATGCTGGTCTCAATTTTTATGCTCTCTTCATTAATTTTATTTTTCATGGACGAGTACCCAATTGTCTTTAAATCTTTTCTCTCAGCCATTTTGTTGTGCTCTGCTTTCTTAGAACCTCTGAAACCAAAAATATCTAAATCTTTCTTAATTGGACTTTTTATATCTCTCATCGTTTGTAGCACTCTTTACCTTTTACCTTCGAAAGAAATAATAGAAATAAAGTCATGGTACGTATTCTTTTCGGGATTTATAGCGATCACTGCTTTAGTGGTGCCTGGAATTTCAGGTAGTTTTATTTTACTTCTATTGGGTTCTTATACAACAATGCTGCAAGCTGTAAGAAATCTAGATTTTCTGATTATTTCTATCTTTCTTTTGGGTGCTGTTATTGGATTACTTAGTATTGTGAGAGTAATAAAGTTACTTTACGAAAGACAAAAGGATTTGTTATTAGCAATTTTTTTTGGATTAATTATTTTTTGTATTCCACTCATATGGATTAGTACAACTAGTGCTTTAAATAGCTCTATAGCAGTCTTGCCCATATTGACTGGCATCTCATTCGGAGTATTCTTAATTTTCTTAATTCAGAAACTAAGACGAAATTAACGTTCGATCAAATCAAATTTATCTTTAACTTCTCTCCAATTACCTGAGTCAGGAAGAGGATCTTTTTGCTCTACTATATTTGGCCATTCCATGCAGAGCTCTGCATTTAATTCTATATACTTTATTTGATCATCAGGTACTTCATCTTCGGAATAGATTGCATCAATAGGACACTCTGGTTCACACAAAGCACAATCTATACACTCATCTGGATTGATGACTAGCATATTAGGGCCCTCATAGAAACAATCTACGGGACACACTTCAACACAGTCTGTTAATTTGCACTTAACACAAGCATCTCCAACAATAAAAGCCATAAAAGACATTTTATCAGTTAAAGAATATTTCAGTAACCATCACCTAGACAAAGATTAGAATTCTGTTCTAATGGTTTCTATTACTATCTGGCAAATTGGAATTAAATAATTTAGAAAAACTTAGTGCTAATTTGGGCACGCTTCTGCAGAAAAACAAAATGTATTTTACCTCTGCAGAATCTTGTACAGGAGGATTATTATCTCAATCCATAGTCTCTGTCCCTGGAAGTTCTGCATGGTTTGGTTGCAGCTTTATAACTTATTCAAATATCTCAAAACATAAGATCCTTGGTGTTTCTAAAGAAACACTTAAGTCCTTTGGGGCTGTAAGTGAGGAGGTGGTTGGAGAGATGGTTATTGGTGCTTTAAAGGAGAGTAAGGCTGACCTAGGTATTGCCATAAGTGGAATAGCTGGTCCCGGAGGAGGCACTCCGGAAAGGCCTGTTGGAACGGTTTGCTTAGCTTGGAAAATTAATGGGGAACCCGAAATAAAGAAAACTTTTTTATTCAAAGGGAGTAGAAATGAGGTACGTTATAAGACTGCTGTTAAAGCATTAGAGGAGGCAATAAGCTTATTCAAATAAAATTTAAATAATACTGTTTATTTATACAGTATTTTGTATAATGCAATAATATTCGAATTGGAGAAATATTATGGCTCAAAAAAAGGTGACAGATATAAAAGAAGTAGACAAATCAAAACAACTGGATAATGCGTTAGGTCAGATTGAAAGACAATTTGGTTCTGGAACAGTTATGCGCATGGGTGAAAAAAGGCATGAAAAGATTCCTGCAATTCCAACTGGCTCACTTGGCTTAGATCTAGCCTTGGGTATAGGTGGACTCCCTAGAGGAAGAATAGTAGAAATATATGGCCCTGAATCTTCAGGTAAAACTACCTTAACACTCGAAGTAATAGCCCAATGCCAAAAACTTGGAGGAACAGCTGCTTTTATTGATGCCGAGCACGCTTTGGATCCCATATATGCTGCAAAGCTAGGCGTAAATGTAGATGAACTTTTAGTTTCCCAACCTGACACAGGTGAACAGGCTCTCGAAGTTGCAGATATTATGGTTTCTTCCGGTGGTATTGATATTCTGGTAATAGACTCTGTGGCAGCACTAGTTCCTAAGGCTGAGATAGAAGGTGAAATGGGAGATCATCATGTAGGCTTGCAGGCAAGACTTATGTCTCAGGCATTAAGAAAGATAACTGGAAACGTAAAAAAATCAGATACCTTAGTTATTTTTATTAATCAAATAAGACACAAAATAGGAGTGATGTTTGGCAGCCCTGAAACAACAGCTGGCGGAAACGCGCTTAAATTTTATTCTTCTGTGAGAATGGATATAAGGAGAATTGGTACTGTTAAAGATGGCGATGAGGCTGTAGGTAACGAAACAAGAGTTAAAGTTGTCAAAAATAAAGTATCACCTCCTTTCAAGCAGGCAGAATTCCAAATCCTCTATAACAAAGGAATTAATAGGCTGGGCGAGTTGATAGATAAGGGTTCTGATTTAGATATCATAGAAAAAGCTGGAGCCTGGTACAGCTATGAGGGAGAGAAAATAGGGCAAGGCAAAGCTAACTCCATAGAGTTTCTTGAACAAAATCCTAAATTACTCAAAACAATCGAAAAGCAGGTTATAGAAGCAATCAATAAAGAGGACTAATTTCTCTTTCTCATAAAGCCTGTTTTGTTATAGGATTCTAATGTGGCGACGTTTAAAGTCGCCACTTTCATGAATATAAAGGAGAGATTATGGGAAATGCGTATATTGTTGGTGCGGTAAGGACACCCGGTGGAAGAAAGAATGGTAAATTGAGCCAATGGCATCCTACTGATTTGGGTGCATTAGTTTTGGATGAAATTGTTCAAAGAACTGGAGTTAAACCAGAACTGATAGATGACGTAATATTTGGTTGTGTAAGTCAATCTGGAGCTCAATCAGGTAATGTTGCAAGAAATGCAGTACTTGCATCTTCGCTTCCAGAATCTGTACCAGGAACTACTGTAGATAGGCAATGTGGATCTTCTCAGCAAGCTATACATTTTGCTGCTCAAGCAGTTATGTCAGAAACACAGGACATCGTGATAGCGGGCGGTGTGGAGGTAATGAGCCAAGTGCCTATTGGAGCTGCTGTAATAGATAGCTTCAAGGCTGGCCATGGACAGCCTTACGGTGGAAAGGGGACAAGTGAAAGATATCCTGGAGTTCAATTCAGTCAATTCACTGGAGCTGAAATGATGGCAGATAGATGGGATATGTCTCGTGAAGAGCTAGATTCTTTTGCTCTAGCTAGTCATCAGAAAGCTATAAACGCTACTGAAGGAGGCTTTTTTGATAGAGAAATTGTTCCTGTTGAAGGAGATCTGCCTAATGGTGATAAAGAAATGGTGACTGTTGATGAAGGTATAAGATTTGATGCTAGCGAGGAAAGTCTATCGGGTTTAAATACCCTTTCAGAAGATGGTGTTTTAACAGCAGGAACTTCTAGCCAAATTTGCGATGGTGCAGCAGCAGTTATGCTGGTCAATGATGCTGGTCTAGAAAAACTTGGTTTAAAACCTAGAGCCAAGGTTGTTGCGTTAGCACTAGCAGGAGATGATCCTGTTATTATGCTCACCGGTCCTATACCTGCCTCTAAAACTGTTCTAGATAAAGCATCTATGTCTATTGAAGATATAGATTTATATGAAGTTAATGAAGCATTCGCACCTGTTCCTTTGGCATGGGCTAAAGAACTGAATGCAGATTTGGATAAATTAAATGTCAATGGAGGCGCTATGGCCTTAGGTCATCCTCTTGGAGGGACTGGCGCTAAGCTTATGACAACATTACTTCATGAACTAGAAAGAAGAGAAGCAAGATTTGGGTTGCAGGCTATATGTGAAGGTGGTGGAACTGCGAACGCAATGATTATAGAAAGACTAAGCTAGGTCTTTATAAGTGAAATTAAGTCCTGATGAGAGACTAGTTCAGGTTTCTCATCTTGCCTTTTCTTAAATTCAATTTCGCCTGTTTCTAGAGTTCGTTCTCCTATTATTACCGTTGCAGGTATCCCAATAACTTCCATGTCGGAAAACTTAACACCAGGTCTCTTATCCCTATCATCCCATAGGACTTCAATGTCATTCTCTTTAAATAATTGATAAATTTCTAAACATTTATCTTTTATCTCTTTTTTATCTTTCGTATTAACTTCTACAAGAGCAACCTGATAAGGAGCTAGGGCACTTGGCCAGACTATACCTTTTTCATCATGATTTTGTTCTATAGCTGCAGCTACAATTCTAGAAGCACCTATCCCATAGCAGCCCATTTCAGGATAAATATCATGATCTTCTCCAGGAATCCTTAGATTTAGGACTTCAGAATATTTTTTTCCTAACTTAAAAATATGACCTACTTCTATTCCTCTTTTTAACTTAAGAATTCCGTTACCATCTGGACTTGGTTTTCCTTCTAAGGAAAAGGGGTCTTGACCTTCTTGCAACTCTGTTAGTAATTCCGCATTTATTGCATATTCACTTTTGTCACTAAACGCTAGTAGATCTTCACCAGATTCAGCAAGCACATGAAATTCTTCAGATTCTGACCCTCCAATAGCACCACTATCTGCTTTAACAACTCGATAGTCTAATCCAATCTTATTGAAAATCTTTGTATAAGCTTCTTTCATTATCAGATAGCTATTACCTAGACTTTCTTTGTCAAGATCAAAAGAATAAGCATCCTTCATTATAAATTCTCTAGACCTCATCACTCCAAACCTAGGTCTAATTTCATCTCTAAATTTAGTTTGGATTTGATATAAGGTTACAGGAAGCTGTTTATAGCTTGTTAAAAGATTTTTGCACAGGTCTGTAATAATTTCTTCATGAGTTGGGCCTAAACAAAATTTATTTTCATGCCTATCTAAAAAAACTAGAAGCTCTTGCCCATATTGATCTATTCTCCCTGAGTCTTCCCAAAGTGTGGCAGGTTGAACCATAGGCATAAGGATTTCCTGAGCTCCTGCGAAATTCATTTCTTCTCTAATAATATTTTCTACTTTTTGAAGGACTTTCTTTCCTGTCGGAAGCCAGTTATAAATTCCTGAAGAAACCTGTCTTATCAAGCCAGCTCTAATCATTAGTTTATGACTAACAATCTCTGCATCAGAAGGATTTTCTCTTTGCGTCCCTAAAATTAACTGTGAAGCTTTCATATTTTTTGTTTGATAATACTAACATATAGCTAGTTTTCGAGAATCTATATAATTAAAATTGCTATAATTGCTGATTAGTTATAAATACAATTCTTTATTGATAAAGTTTTTATGCCAACATATATTTTTAAAAATACTAAAACAAACGAGATTTTCGAACAACAAATGCGAATCTCGGAATTAGACTTGTTTAAAAAGGATAATCCTGACCTAGTCCAGATGCCTACAGCACCCTCGTTTAGATTAAAAGGTACTGGTTGGTATGAAACAGACTTTAAAACAGGAAACAAAAAAAATATTGCTAAAAGTGACAACGAGAGTACTTCAACAAAAAAATCTACAGAAAAGAAAGAAGATAAACCTAAAAAAGCTTCTTCTTAAAAATTAAATGAAAAGAACACATAAATGTAATCAAGTTACTAGTGATTTAATAGGTCAGGAAATTTCTGTTTCTGGTTGGATACATCGCAGAAGGGATCATGGAGGGGTAATCTTTTTTGATCTTAGAGATGATAATGGCCTAGTCCAGGTAGTCTACAATCCTGATTCAAAAGACACCTTTGCCCTTGCTGAAACATGCAGAAACGAATATGTTATTTTCTCTAAAGGAATCGTACAGGCACGACCAGAAGGAACTGTTAATGATAATTTGGTTACTGGAAAAGTAGAGATAGTGGCCTCTGGTTTAGAAATAGTTAATTCCTCTCAACCCATCCCATTTCAATTAGATGAATACAGTTCTGTCGGGGAAGAAACTCGCCTAAAGTATAGGTTTCTAGACTTAAGAAGAGCTGAAATGCAAGACAATCTTAGATTAAGATCAAAAGTTTCAACATCTCTTAGAAATTATCTTAATACCCAAGATTTTGTAGAGATTGAAACACCATTGTTAACTAAAGCAACTCCTGAAGGCGCTAGAGATTATCTAGTTCCGAGTAGAACTTTTCCTGGATCTTTTTTTGCTCTTCCTCAATCTCCTCAATTATTTAAACAAACCTTAATGGCTTCAGGGTTTGAGAAATATTACCAATTCGCAAAATGCTTCAGAGATGAAGATTTACGAGCTGACAGACAACCAGAATTCACTCAATTGGATATTGAATTATCTTTTGTTGAATCAGAGGACGTAATTAGTTTAATTACAGAAATGATACAAAAAGTTTTTAAAGAGACACTATCTGTTGATTTGGGTGAATTTCCAAGAATTACCTATAAAGAATCTATTGAAAAATATGGAGTAGATAAACCTGATCTTAGAAATCCTTTAAAATTACTTGAAGTTAAGAACTTATTTAAAGAATGTGATTTTAAAGTTTTTAGCGAACCTGCAAATGATGAAGATTCAAGAATAGCTGCAATGAGGGTTCCTAATGGAAAGATGCTAACTAGAAAACAAATAGATGACTATACAGATTTTGTTGGAAATTATGGTGCTAAAGGTTTGGCCTATATCAGAGTGGAAGATCCATCTAAGGGCAAGGAAGGGTTGCAGTCACCTATTATTAAATTCATAGAAGACTCAATTATCGATTCTCTGTTAGCTGTTTTAGAGGTGCAAGAAGGTGATATTATCTTCTTTGGAGCCGGCAAAAGAAATATTGTTAATGATTCATTGGCCCCTCTAAGGGATCTGATAGCTCACGATCTAGATTTACTAACCTGTGAGTGGGCTCCATGCTGGGTAATTGATTTTCCTATGTTTGAAAAGAATAAATCTGGAGAACTTACGCCGCTGCATCATCCTTTCACTTCCCCTAATTGCAGCATAGATGAATTAAAAGAATCACCTCTTGATGCTGTTACTGATGCCTATGATGTAGTTTTGAATGGCACTGAGCTTGGAGGGGGATCGGTTAGGATACATGATACAAAAATGCAGAATACGGTTCTAAATCTTTTAAATATTGATGATAAAGAAGCTGATGAAAAGTTTGGCTTCCTTATTTCTGCCCTACAACATGGTTGTCCACCACATGCTGGATTAGCTATAGGTTTTGATAGATTGATTATGTTAATGACAGGGTCAGATTCTATAAGAGATGTCATAGCATTTCCTAAGACTCAGACGGCATCTTGCTTACTAACTGATGCTCCCGGTCAGGCAGCTCAAGATCAACTTGAAGAACTTCATATAAGGTTCCAGGGATTAGATAAGGAGGAGTAAAGTGGCAGGTCATTCAAAATGGGCAAACATAAAACACCGAAAAGGCAGACAAGATGCTAAGAGGGGTAAAGTTTTTTCTGTATTAATCCGAGAACTTACTGTGGCAGCAAAATTGGGAGGAGGAGTTCCGGATGATAATCCAAGGCTAAGAACTGCAATAGATAAGGCGCTTTCGGCAAATATGACGAAAGATACCATTGAGAGAGCTGTTCAAAGAGGAGCAGGAGGCTTAGAAGGAGAAAACTTGGAAGAAGTAAGCTTCGAAGGTTATGGTCCAGGAGGTATTGCCGTAATAGTCGAGTCTATGACAGATAACAATAACAGAACTGTTGCAGAGGTACGGCACGCTTTTACAAAGTCTGGAGGAAATTTAGGTACAAACGGCTCTGTCTCATATCTATTTGAAAAGAAAGGTATTATCACTGTATCTGCCAATCAAGATACAGATCAAATTATGGAGATTTCAATTGAAGCAGGTGCTGAAGATCTAGAAATCAATGATGATAAAACTGTGACTGTAAGTTCAGCTCCAGAAGACTTCGAACATATAAAAAATGCTTTAATAGAAAAGGAGATAGAAATTGATGACTCAGAAATTTCTCTCATACCAGAAACGACTATTCAAGCAGATCTAGATACTTCTTTGAAGGCCTATAAACTTTTAGAAATGCTAGAGGACCTTGATGATACACAAAATGTTACATCTAATATCGAATTTGCTGAAGGCATGATGGATCAATTAGATTGATATGACTAACTCAAGGAATAAGGGAGCCTCTTTTGAAAGAGAAGTGGCTAATTTACTCACCAATGATTTAGGTCTCGAAAATAATATTAGAAGGATTCTTGAGCAGACACGAGAAAAACACCTACCTGATTTAATGCTGGGTAGATGGTATCTTGAGTGTAAAAGATATGGTTCTGGAGCTGAACCCTTGGAAGCTTGGTGGAAGCAGGTGCTTGATGCCACCCAGACTAAAGGAATACCGGCTTTAGTCTATAAATTTGATAGAAGGCCGATAAAGGTGAGGGTTCCTTTAGGTGCCATTAATCCTGATTTACATTTAGACTCTCCCTTTACAGCAGATCTTCTTTGGGATGATTTTATCTTCCTGCTTAAAGAACTCTATTCAGAGGATATCCTTTCCCACGAAAGTTTAGAGTAATGGAAGAGCATAGTTTTAGAGTTTATTACGAAGATACCGACGCTCAAGGAGTTGTTTACTATGCAAATTATCTAAAGTTTTTTGAACGAGCTAGGACAGAATATTTGAGACAATCGAATTATGATCAAATGAAGCTTATGCAAGAAAAAATAATTTTCGTTGTAAGGGCAGTTGAAATGAAACTCATCAAACCGGCTAGGTTAGATGATACAGTGATCATTAAATCTAAATTAGTGAAGTTAGGCAAAGTAAGCTTTGATTTTTTACAGGAAGCATACGTAAAAAATAGTTTAATCACTCAAGCGAAGATACAGTGTGGTAGTTTAAACTCTATAACTTTTAAACCTTCTCCTTTACCTGAGTATTTACATACTGGAATGAAAAAACTACTCTAATAGACTTATGGAACTCTCAATATTAGAACTTTTTTTAAATGCAAGCATTGTAGTAAAGTCAGTCATTATTATCTTAATACTCGCTTCTATTATCTCTTGGATGATTATCTTCGAACGATGGATTTATATAAAAAGAGTTAGACAGGAATTTGAAGAATTTGAGTCTGCGTTCTGGTCAGGTGCAGGTGTTGAGAAACTACTGGAATCAAGCCAAGAGGATGGATATGAACCTCTAGGTGCAGAGCTAATTTTTCAGATAGGCTATTTGGATTATAAGAGATTATCGGCTGAAAATATTGATTCTGAAGTCATCATGGAAAGTGTTCAGAGAAATATGAGAGCCACTCTTTCAAAAGAACAGGGTTTACTTGAAAAACATTTACCCTTTTTGGCTACTGTAGCTTCAGTAAGTCCTTATATTGGACTCTTTGGAACTGTTTGGGGAATTATGAATTCATTTAGAGGTTTAGCAGGTGCATCCCAAGCAACTCTTTCAGCTGTAGCTCCAGGTATTTCAGAAGCTTTAGTAGCAACCGCAATAGGTCTATTTGCTGCCATACCGGCCTTAATCGCGTATAACAAGTTTATTTCGGAGGCAGATAGTCTTTATTCAAGCTTTGAAGGCTTTAAAGAAGAGTTCTCAGCAGTTTTACAAAGAGATATTCACTCCTCCTAGTCCAATGAAAAGAAGAAATTTAATTTCTGATATAAATGTTGTTCCCTATATAGATGTTATGCTTGTTCTGCTGGTTATTTTTATGATATCTGCTCCTTTGATGGTGCAGGGTATTCAGGTAAATTTACCTGAAGCCACCTCAGAGGCTTTACCAGTTAAAAACAATGAACCTCTTATAGTTTCTATAAAGGAAGACGGGGCATTATTCCTTGAAGCTGATTCAACAAAAAATAATGCATTAAATTTAAAAGATTTGAACAATGCTGTAACAAAAATATTTGAAGCCAATCCAGGACTCCAAGTAGTTATTAGAGGAGATGGTCAAGTTAAATATGAGCGGGTTATGACAGTCATGGCAGAATTACAAAGAGCTGGTGCCCAAGATATCGGTCTTATCTCACAACCCATTCCAGTGGAGAAATGAATTACTTTGCTCCTTTTGGTTTATCATTATTTATCCACTTTGGCATAGTATTTTCTCTTTCAAACATCTTTAGCATAGATTTTGACAGCTTTAATATCGAAGCTAAAAAACCTATAGAAGCATATATAATTTTTGAAGAACAAAAAATAATTCCGAAGAAGAAATTAGTTCAGACCAAAGAACTAATCCAATCCAGTGTTTTAAAAGAACCTAATAAGATTATTATTTCAGATATAAATAAGGCAATTGAAGATATTGATAAGTCACGAAACAGAATTATTGAGATAAAAACTAACAATAAGGAAATATTAAAAAGCGATCTCATCAAATATTCTTCTATGATAAAAAATCAGGTTTTAGAAAATTGGAATAGACCTTCAAAAATTAGTCTTAATCTTAAGACAGAAATAGAAATTACACTCGTACCTACAGGTGAAATTTTGTCTGCTACTCTGGTCAAAGGAAGTGGTAATGATATTTTCGACGAGTCTGCCTTGAGAGCGATTCTTAAGGTCAATTCGTTTGAAGGATTAAATATGCAGATGAACTTATTCGATGAGCATTTTAGAAACTTTGTTTTAATCTTCAGCCCTGAGTAGATTCAATAGGTCAATGCTAAAAAAGATTCTTCTCATATATTTAGTTCTGTTTATTTCAAATATTCAATCTCAATTAAGGATAGAGATAAAAGGAGGTGCAGAAGATCCAATCAGTATTGCCATCGTCCCTTTAGAATGGAATTTAGATTCTCCTCAAGATGAGTATCTGCATCAAATAATAAAATCAGATCTAGAATCTTTTGGAGAATTCAAGGTTCTACCTCCTGAGAATATGTTGAGTTTTCCCTCGAGCAAGGAGGAGGTATTCTTTAAAGATTGGAGAATGCTTGGAGTAGATTATTTAGTGATAGGTCGTATTAATGTCTCAGACTTTTCAGAGGAAATAATAACAAAGTACACCATCTTTGATGTTGCTAGAGAAAAATCTATACATAGAGGTAGTGTCATAGGTCCTGTCAAGACTTTAAGAAAAATCGGACACAAGGTTAGCGATAAGATTTATTCTAGAATTCAAGGAATCCCGGGCATATTTTCTACAAAGATAGCTTATATAGATAAGCCATCCACAGACGACCCAAATTTCAATCTTAGAATATCTGATATAGACGGTTATGATAGCTTGTCTATATTTTCCTCACCACAACCCCTTATGTCTCCAAGCTGGTCGCCTGATAGACAAAATATAGCTTATGTTTCATTTGAAGAAGGTACCTCAAGAATATTTCTTCAAAAGCTTAATTCCGCTGAACGGAAAGGTGTTAAGTTAGAAGAAGGCATTAATAGCTCTCCCAATTGGTCTCCAAATGGAGATAAAATTTCTGCCGTCCTTTCAAAATCTGGAAACCCTGATATTTTTATCTATGATTTAAGCAAAGACACGTGGAAACAAATTACTAAACATTTTGGTATAGATACCGAACCTGACTGGTCTCCTAACTCTAAGAAGATCTTATTCACTTCTAATCGTTCTGGTTCTCCTCAAATCTATGAGGTAAATGTCAGATCTAATAGAGTTAAAAGATTAACATTTGAAGGAACTTATAATGCCAGAGGCCGGTATCTCCCTGATGGAAAAGGAATAGTTTTTGTTCATAGAAAAAATGGAGTATTCCATATAGCAACTCAGAATCTTAGAACGGGAAAAATAAGGATTCTCACAGATACTTTTCTGGATGAATCCCCAACTGTTTCTCCCAATGGCAATGTAGTTATTTATGCTACAAAGGACGGAGACAGAGATACCCTTGCAGGAATAACATTAGATGGTAAAACTAAATTTGTAATGTCTTCTATTAAAGGAGAAGCTCGGGAACCTGCTTGGTCACCATTAATAGATTAGAATTGAAATAAAAGTATAATGAGCTAAGGAGGCTTAAATGAATATTACTCATAAATTTATAATAACTTTAATAGTTTTTTTCTTAGCATCTTGCAGTTCAGTTTCTATGGACAGAACAAATGATGCTACTGCAATTTCTGCTACAGCTACAGGCGCTTATTCAGATACGGGAATAACTTCAAATAATATCCTTTATTTTGCTTACGATAAGTCGGATATAAATTCTGAAGGAAGAACCAAAATCAGAACATTAGCTAAATTGATTAACGACAATAATCTAAGCGTTAGAGTTGAAGGACATTGTGATGAACGCGGTACAAGAGAATATAATTTAGCTTTAGGTGAAAAGAGAGCTAAAACAGTTGCAGAACTGTTGATAATTAATGGTGTTGCTTCTGACAAAATAGATACAGTTAGTTATGGAGAAGAAAAACCAGCTTCACCAGGTTCTAATGAAAGATCTTGGTCCCAGAATCGTAGAGCATTAGTTAAGACTTTCTAGAAAACTTGAACAAAGTACATTTAATTACTTTTGTCTTTTTATTCTCAAATTTAATCTACTCAGAAAAGGATGAAAGTTTAGAGCTTCTCTATCAAAAGATAGAGACTCTAGAGCAGGAGATTAAAAATCTAAGAAATTTATTAGAAGAAAACTCTATTTTAGTCGATAGATCCTTAGATCTTCAGCAGCAAAGATATCTTGATCTTGACGCAAGGATTCTAGAAATTTCTAAGTTGAAAACTGAATATTTACCAATATCTGAGGATGATGATCTAGTTCCAGTCCAAGAAGAAACCGATCTTTATAAACAAGCCTTAACTCTTTTTGAAGAATCTAGATACGCAGAGGCTTTAGAAATATTTTCCGAAATAATAATTTCTTATCCAGACGGTTCTTTTGCTCCAGAGGCTTATTTTTGGTCTGGTGAACTTTTTCTAGCACAAGAAATGTTTGAAGATGCCAAAATTAGCTACCAGAATGTAGCTAATCAATTTCCTGATCATCAAAGGTCTCAGGACTCGCTTTTTAAATTAGCCGAAATCTATAGGATAGAAGGAGACTTAGAATCAGCTATCAGTCTATATGATAGAGTGATCAATGAGTTTCCAGATACTGGAGCTTCGCAATTATCGAAAAAATCTAAAGAAAATTTAAAAGAAGAGTCGAATTTAGTTGAGTAAACCTTTAATATACGCTTTTTTTTTCGGGCCGTTAGCTCAGTCGGTAGAGCAGTTCGCTTTTAACGAATTGGTCCTGCGTTCGAGTCGCAGACGGCCCACCAACCTAATATGCATATTTTTTTAATTTGTCTTGGTGCATCTTTAGGAGCTCTAAGTAGATTTTATCTATCTAATTTATTCCCTAGAAGTGAACCTCAGGAGATTCCTTTAGGTATCCTTGTGGTCAATATATTAGGTTGTTTTTTTATTGGTTTGTTATACAACCTGATGAATACTGATTTAGAAAGAATATTTACACCTTTGTTATTCATTGGTTTTTTGGGTGCTTTCACAACTTTTTCTGCTTTTACTAGAGAGTCTTTAGAGTTAATTAATTCCGGTCATTTCATGTACGCTTGCGTTTATGTTGTTCTTACTGTCTTTTCTTGTCTTATAGCAACTTGGCTAGGAATGTTTTTGACAAGAGGATAATTACTTAAACTTTAAGCCCTTAGTATCTCGCATAATCTGCCTGTAACTGTAACCCTTGAACCCTTCTGAAGTAAGTAGCTTTGAAGCCTCTCTTCTCAGCCATGTAATCCCTTTTCCAGGATTTTCGGACTGCAGATCTTGAATAACATTAAATAATCTCTCTTTTTTTAAAGCTGATTCCATTGATGTAGTCTCTGATTCAAGATTTTGAAATCCTGGTACAGTCTTATCTTGTATATAGCCTTTTATATTGGATACTTCTAATGCATCCATCATCAACATAGTGTTATAAACAATATTTTTTGTCATAGGATTCCTATCCATCTCTTCAAGAATAAGTTTTCCTCTAAATATAATATGCGCAGCTAGCCTTAACCTCTCTGATATATCTTCACTATCAAGCATCTTTATAATATCATCCCATTTTGTAGATAGATCAGACTCAGCAAGAATCTCTCCTGCAGCTGCGGCTATATTTCTAATACTCTTCTTTGGGTCTAAATCTTCAACTGCTTCTTGCAATTGAGTTTGAGTTATATTCAGAGATTGTTCTTTAGGATTCATGACTCTTCTTTTATCTTAACTATTGTTGTTTAATTATTAAATATTTATATGTATACACTGTTTAAGATTCTTTTCACAGCCATAATAGTGGTAGTTATTTCTGAGATAGCCAAAAGATCTACATTAATTGCCGGAATTGTCGCTTCAATACCTTTAACTTCATTGTTAGCCTTTGTTTGGCTTTATTATGATACTCAAGATATTGAATCTATAAGGGAATTATCACGGAATATATTGTTAATGATACCCCCGTCACTAACCTTCTTTATTTCTTTGTATTTTACAATTGGATGGAATGTGAGTTTCTATCTTTCCCTTTTTACATCAATCGTTCTTACGGCCATTGTCTATTGGCTATATTTCTATATATTGAGTTTTTTAGGTATCTATTTAAATTAAGGAAAAATATGAAACTTTTTATGGTGCACGTTGGTTTTTATGACAAATCAATTGGAGAGGGTATATACGAAACGCATTTGAATTATTTCATTGCCGCAGAAGATTCAAAAGACGCCAAGACTAAAACACATGCCTTGAAAGAATTTCAAGAGAGATCCATGCATATTGATGGAATAAAAGAGATCTCAAATGTGCAAGGATATGAGGTTATTCTTAAAGAGAATGCTATGCAGAATGATGGTGAGATATTATCTTACGACGAGGCTAAGGAGTTGTAGAATGTCCGATACTTTATTTCAGAAAATAATAGACAGAGAGTTACCGGCAGATATTGTTTATGAAGATGAAACTTCTCTTGTATTTAGAGATATCAATCCAGTTGCTCCAACTCATTTATTAATTATCCCTAAGAAACAAATAAGTATGATTGCTGAAGCTGAAGAGGCCGATCAAGAGCTTCTTGGTCATCTGTTGATTGTAGCCGGAAAAGTAGCTAGAAAACTTGGAATCGAGGATGCTTTTAGGTTAGTAGTCAATAATGGTGCTGGAGCACAACAGACCGTCTTCCATCTACATATACATTTAATAGCTGAGAGAGAATTCTCCTGGCCTCCTGGCTAGCCAACACTCTTTAGAGCTTCTATTGATTTATGAGATCTCTCAATTTTATTATGAATTGATTCAGTTAATTGAAAGTTATTCCCGGTTAACTCCATTGCCATTCTTAGGTGTTTTATAGATGTCTCATATGATCCAGTTAAAAAGAAATATTCAGCTCTTGAAAGATGCAACCCTATTAAATTTTTATCTAGACCTTGCACTTCTGCTAGCCAATACCAGACTTGAGGGTCTTTTGGCCTGGTTATTGAAAGTTCTTTTAAGATCTCTTCACCTAAATCGTAATTATTGTTGTTCATTAAGACTCGGTTATACAACATTGTTATAGGATAGTTTTTTGGATTGGTGCTAAGTAAGGAAGAAGCCAGAGCCTCTGCCTCAAAGTAATTCTCTGCTTCAATATGCAGTTCAAGAAGTCCTATTTGTAGAATTAAATTTTCTTTATCCATCTCTAGAGCTTCTCTGATTTTCTCTAGTGCTTGCGTATGATCATTTTGTTCTGAATAAGCCAGAGCAAGGCCATAAAGTGATTTAATTTTATTTTTCTTAGTTTGTGCCTCTTTTGTTTCCTTCTTAAATAAAGTCACAGCTTGTCTTGGTATTTCAGAAAAATGAACAATAGTTCTATTTCTTATAAGTGCATAGTCTAAAGAATCTCTATAATTACCTCCTTCGAAGGCTCTAGCTCTTGACTGTGCATCTGCAATCCTGTTTTTTGTTAGTGGGTGAGATCTTAGAAATTCAAGTTCATTTGAACCCGACAACCTGCTTAGTGACTGAAGTTTTTCAAACATATAAGACGTGCTGTAAGGATCAAAGCCAGCAGAAATAAGATTTCTGAAGCCAATTCTATCCGCTTCTTGCTCATCTCCTCTGCTGAAAGATAGATTTTGTTGCGTTATAGCTTGTTGTCCAGCAAGGAGGGCATTAGGATTGCTAGTAGCTCCAGCTAGAGCAATACTTCCAAGTATCATTAACGAATTAGCCAGACTTCTGTCTTTTTGTCTTTGAAGCCTCCTGGCAAAATGTCTCTGACTTAAATGAGCAAGTTCATGAGAAAGTACTGATGCAAGTTGCCCTTCAGTAGTGGCATGAAATATAAGCCCGGCATTAATTCCAATTATCCCTCCAGGGGCAGCAAAAGCATTAACAGATTTATCATTTATTAGAGCAATTTCTAATCTTCTGTCTTTCAGTTCACTAAATTCAGATAACCTATACACGAGATGTTCAGCATAGTCTTGAGTTACAGGATCTAAATACTCTGGTAACGTCCTCCTTAATTGAGCCATATAGAGCCTTCCTAAGTTATATTCTGAAGCTATGGATATGACTGAGGACGAAGAATCACCAATAACCGGCAATTCCTCTTCAGCATTAAAGAAGTTAAAACATAGTAATAGAATTAAACCATTACGTAATTTAGATATAATACTTCTCATACTATTTTCTTTTAAAAAAACCAGATAATATATTAAATGAATTCTTTAGATATATTAAAGCATTCATAGTTCCAATTTAATTACATGCAAAATTTATTTGAAAAATTCCTAAATAGATTCTTCTCAAATGAAGAATCAATATATTTTGCAATCCTCTTATTGCTCTCTTTTATTTTCATATTATTTTTTGGCAGCATTCTTCTTCCTGTCATTGTAAGTATCATCATTGCATTCCTTTTAAATGGGCTTCTAAAGACTCTTGTTGGAATAAATCTTTCTTATAAATTATCTTTATCTATTACTTTGTTAGTTTTCTTCGGATTTTATCTTAGTTTATTTCTTGCTTTACCATCTATAGGTACTCAAATAAATAATCTCTTACAAAATTTACCAATCATAGTCGAAACGTTCCAAACTACATTATCAGAAATGAATGATTACTTTTCTGAAGAGGACCTAGAAATAATTTTTGCTAACTTAAGTAACCAAATAAATACTTTGTTAGGATCAGCTTTAGGGCAGTTAGCAGGAACAATCTCTCTAATGTTTAATGCAATTCTTTATGCAATTATGATTCCTTTAATGGTTTTCTTCTTTTTAAAAGATAAAAATCAATTAATACCATTAGCGGCTGTTTTATTACCCAAAGAAAATGGTTTTATGCAATCAGTCTTTTCTGAAATGAATGATCAATTATTTAATTACGTAACTGGTAAATTCTTAGAAATGATAATTGTTACAACAGTATCATATGGTTTATTTGCAGTTTTAGATCTTCCTTATGCCGTTTTAATTGCTATCTTGGTTGGTCTTTCAGTCATCATCCCAATATTTGGAGCTATTTTAGTCACAATTCCAGTAGTTCTAATAGGCCTATACGAATGGGGTTTATCAGCAAATTTTTATTGGCTCATTGGAATGTACCTCATTATCCAAATGTTAGATGGCAATGTCTTAGTACCGATACTCTTTTCAAATAGAAATAATCTTCATCCCGTAATAATCATAGTGGCTATATTATTCTTTGGAGGGTTGTGGGGTTTTTGGGGTTTATTTTTTGCCATCCCACTAGCAACCTTTATAAAAGCAATTATTAATTCTTGGCCAGATCCAAAAAATACCTTATGAGTTTAAGTTTTTAGCTGCTTCTAATACTTCTTTGGCATGACCCGTAACCTTAACTTTTCTCCATTCTTGAACTAACTTACCATTTGAGTCTATTAGAAAGGTACTTCTTTCGATGCCCATATATTTTTTACCATACATGCTTTTTTCTTTAATAACATCGTATTGTTTGCATATCTTTTCATCAGGATCAGAGATAAGGTCAAAATTAAATTTTTCTTTCTCTTTAAAATTCTCATGGGATTTAATGGACTCTCTCGAGAGACCAAAAATTATTGTATTAGTTCTTGTAAATTGTCCTTTTAGGTCTCTAAAGTCTTGACCTTCAGTTGTGCAACCGGGCGTACTATCCTTTGGATAGAAATATAAAACAACATTTTTACCCTTAAGCTGATCTAGGCTTATATTTTTATTACCTGTGCATTCCCCTTTAAAGATTGGTGCTTTCTTATTAATTTTTGGTGTTGGCATATCTCCTCCTACGTAAACAATTTATAATGTTAGAATTCTAACATCGAGATAAAAAAAATTAATGTTTAATCTTAAAGGCTCAATTGTTGCATTAGTAACTCCTATGGATTCTGAAGGAGAGATAAATTGGCAAGGACTTAAAGACTTGATTGAGTGGCACATAAGGTCCGATACAGTCGGTATTGTGGTTGTTGGCACGACGGGAGAGTCAGCTACGTTAGATGTTTCAGAGCACGTTCAACTTATTGAGCGTTCGGTAGATATAGTAGAGGGAAGAATAAAAGTAATTGCTGGTACAGGCGCAAATTCAACTAAGGAAGCTGTATATTTAACTAATTCTGCAAAATCAGCAGGAGCTGATTCAGCACTTTTAGTAACTCCCTATTACAATAAGCCTTCGCAAGAAGGATTGTTTAGACATTATATGCAAGTAGCAGATGAGGTCGATCTTCCTCAAATTCTTTATAATGTACCATCCAGGACTGGCTGTGACCTTCAAAATGAAACTGTTCTGAGGCTAATTGACCAGGAAAATATAGTAGGCCTAAAAGACGCTACGGGAGATCTTAAAAGACAAGAAGATCTGCTAAAAGAATTAAATAAAAATGGATCTCAAAACTTCAGCCTATATTCAGGAGATGACCCTACAGCAGCAAGATTTATGCTAAATGGAGGAGTTGGGACCATTTCTGTAACTGCTAATATAGTTCCTAAGATAATATCTGAAATATGTGACTTGGCATTTGAAGGAAGGTCTGACGAAGCTTTAAATTTAGATTCCAAACTAAAAGAATTAAATGAGATATTATTTATTGAATCTAATCCAATTCCTATAAAATGGATGTTAAATAGAATCGGGAGGATAACAGAAGGGTTAAGACTACCTCTCTGTAGTTTGAATGAAGATTATCATGCAAGTGCGGAAAAAGTCTTAAAAGACCTTAAACTACTAAATTAATTATGCCAACAAAAGCCTTAATTATAATAACAACAATCTTTTTATCTTCTTGTGGGTATTTTTTAACGGATCATAAATATGATTATTTAAAAGAAACCGAAGAAGCCGACCTGAACATACCCAGAGATATTTCAACTAGACCTATAATAGATTACTATCCTATAAACTCTACTCAGACTAATTCTGTTGATGGTGAGTATAATATTCCTAGACCTCAACAAGTTTTCTCATCTGGTACTTCTAATGAAGTACGAATGCATAAATTGGGAGAAATTAGATGGGTTTATGTAGAAACCTTACCTAGCAGTGCCTGGCCAATGATGAATGATTTTTGGCTAGCAAGCAGCTACGGCTTATCTATTGCTGATCCAAATGCTGGTGTAATAGAAAGTAAAACTATAGACCATGAAGGAAAAGAATCTAAATTGGTTATGAAAATTGAACATGGCATAAGACAGGCGAGCTCAGAAATTTTTATTACACACTTAACTAAAGATTTAGACAATTGGATCCGAGTTCCTGGTGAAGGAAATTTGGAAGAAAATGCCTTAAGGGGCGTACTGGATTATTTTGCTTCAACACCTCCGAGTGGAGGAACTTCACTTGTTGCTCTAAATTTAAACTATGGTCAGAAAGCTGCACTAAAACAAGGTGATAATAATACAAGCTTTATAGAACTTAATCTTGAGTATGCCAGGGCATGGGCTGCTGTGGATAGAGCCCTTAAAGAAGCCTTAATAGAAGTTAGCGATCTTGACAGAGATGAAGGAACCTTTTACGTGAATTTCTCTAGAGATGAAGAAAAGGGTTTCATAAGAAAAATAATTTCTCGAAATTCTTTTATTGGCGAATATAAAGTTGAGGTCAAAGAAATAGACTCAAACACTTGTTGGGTAACTATTTCATCAGAAGAGGAAGAGGCAAAATTATTTGAAAGAGATCTTCTTTCCGAAATCAATCAATCATTATCTTAAAAAATTATGGAAAATATAGAAAAGGGTGAACTAATAACAACCGGTAAAGCTAAATCTCTTTACCACTCTAATCAACAGGATTATTTAGTGATGCATTACAGGGATGATACGTCCGCTTTCGATGGAAAAAAGATAGAAAGTCTTGAAGGAAAAGGAACTATCAATAACAAATTTAATGCATTCATAATGAATTATTTAGAAAAAGAAGGAATTCAAACTCACTTCGTTGATCTTCTGAATGATACTGATAGCCTGGTTAAGAAACTTGATATGGCCCCGGTAGAGTGCGTGGTTAGGAATGTCGCTGCAGGAAGCATATGTAAAAGACTAGGGCTAGAGGAGGGGATTGATTTGAATCCTCCAACTTTTGAGTTTTTTTATAAAGACGATGAGCTAGGAGATCCAATGATTAATGAATATCACATAAGATCATTCGGTTGGGCTAGTGAAGAGCAGGTTAAGCAGATGCAAATTAAAACTTTTGAAGTAAATGAAGCTCTAAAGAAGCTTTTTTCAGATGCAGGTATGATTCTTGTTGATTACAAGCTAGAGTTTGGAGATTTTCAAGGCACGTTGTTATTGGGTGATGAATTTACTCCTGATGGATGTAGAGTATGGGACGAAGAAACAAGAGAAAAGTTAGACAAAGACAGATTCAGACAAGGGTTAGGAGACGTGGTTGAATCTTATCAAATTATGGCCAAAAGACTTGGAGTTATTTAAGTCTATTTTAGACCTGCATTAATTCCTTCAAGTTTTTCCGAGCCTGGGCATAATTCCTTTCTGTCCATTTCGTTTAATGGTTTATCAGACACATTTAAAATATCCCTTAGGTCTTTAGCGTCAGGATCTGCATAAAGCAGGCCGGTTAAAACTTTACCATCTCTTTGAGACTCTTGAATATTTTGAATAGCTTTAATCTTGTCAGTTGGATCATAGTTTTCAGAAAGCTTCTCTAAAGACAGAAGAGAGCCGTCATGAAGAGGTACATCTATAGATGTACCGGTTTTATACTCTGTGACAATTTCTTTTCCGGAAGGTACAAAATCTGGTCTAGATAGAGAGTCATTATGCTCTCTAATATAGTCATAACTTTTAGTGGAAGTATTATGATTATTAAAAGTCACACAGGGAGAAATAATATCTAGAAATGAAAAGCCTTTATGGGAAAGAGCCGCTTTAAGTAAAGGAACCAATTGGTCTTTATCTCCTGAAAAGCTTCTAGCTACAAAACTAGCTCCTAATTGAATTGCCATAGAAGGTAGATCAATAGAAGGGAATAAGTTGTCATCTCCATACTTACTTTTTGATTCTAAATCATTTGTTGCAGAGAACTGCCCTTTAGTTAAACCATAAGTACCATTGTTTTCTACAATATAGGTCATATTGAGTTGTCTTCTAGCGCAGTGAACAAATTGGCCGATACCTATAGAGGCACTATCTCCATCTCCAGAAATACCCAGATATAGTAGTTCATGATTAGCCATTGCAGCACCAGTCGCTATTGAGGGCATCCTCCCATGTACAGAATTAAATCCATGTGATTGATTTAAAAAGTATGCCGGAGCTTTAGAAGAGCAGCCAATACCCGAAAGTTTAGCTACTTTGTATGATTCGATACTGAGTTGAAAGCATGCCTCTACAATGGCAGAGCTTATTGAGTCATGGCCACAGCCAGCACAAAGAGTTGATACAGCACCTTCGTAATCTCTTCTCGTTAATCCAAGATTATTTCTTTCTAACAAAGGGTGATGATTTTTTGGTTTTACTATATAGGTCATTTTTTTATGATGCAGCCATCACAGGTTTTCCTGATAGATGGGCGTTTATTTTATCAGTTATATGTTCAGCTGTTATTGGTTGTCCGTCGAAGCAAAGAATTGAAACTAACTTATCTGGAATAATTCCTCCTTCAGCCATAAGTAAAGTTCTCATTTGTCCGTCTCTGTTTTGTTCCACAATGAAAAGAAGGTCATGATCTTCTATGAATTCCCACACTTCTAGATTGAAAGGAAATGCTCTTAATCGCATAGCATCAATCTTAATATTTTGCTCTTGTAGATTGTCCAAAGCCTCTTGCATGGCGCAATCAGTGCTTCCAAAATAAATTATACCCATAGAGCTAGTATTTTTTTCTTGATTGAATACTGGAGCAGGGACTAATGAGGAGGCAGTTTGGAATTTCTTAAGAAGTCTAGAAAGCATTTCTGCATTCTTGGTTCCATCTTCTGTATATCCTGCATATTCATCATGAGAGGTCCCTCTCGTGAAGTATGCTCCCTTCTCAGGATGAGTTCCGGGGTAAGTTCTATAAGGAATACCATCACCATCAACATCCAGATATCTTCCAAATCTTTCTATTTCGTCTAGATCATCTCTAGATAAAATTTTACCTCTATCGTATTCGCGCGAATCGTCCCATTCAAATTCTTTGGTAGACCAATCATTCATACCCAAATCTAGATCAAGTAATACAATTACAGGTGTTTGAAGTCTATCTGCTAAATCAAAGGCTTCTACTGCAAAATCAAAGCATTCTTTTGGGTCAGAGGGTATAAGTAATACATGTTTTGTATCACCATGAGAGGCATAAGCAGAGCACAATATATCCGATTGCTGTGTTCTTGTTGGCATTCCAGTTGAGGGCCCACCTCTTTGAACATTGAAAAGAACAGTTGGCACTTCAGCGAAGTAAGCCAATCCAATAAATTCGCTCATTAAAGAGACTCCAGGACCACTTGTTGCAGTAAACGCCCTTGCACCGTTCCAGTTAGCACCGATGGTCATGCCCATGGCTGCAAGCTCATCTTCAGCCTGTATGAACGCGAATTTATTTTTATCAGTACCTATTTCTACTCTTAATTGTTCGCTATATTTGCTATAGGACTCAGCTAAAGAAGTTGAAGGAGTGATGGGGTACCAAGCACATACTGTGGCTCCACCATAAACACACCCTAAACCTGCAGCATCATTTCCACTTGTTAAAATTAACCCGTCAGTTTTATTAGACTTCTCAACTTGTATTTCGCAAAAGTCTTTGAAATTTTCTTCTGCGTAGTTATAACCAATATTTAGAGCTTTAACATTTGGTTCTATAAGTTTCTCTTTACCTCGGAATTGTTCTTCAATTAAAGAAACATAAATATCTTTATCCATTTTAAGAATAGAAGCTAGCAAACCAACATACCCTAGATTTTTGAAGAGTAATCTCTGCTTGGGATTTGTAAATTCTTTTACACAAAGTTCAGTAAGAGGAATTTCTATAATATTAATATCATCTCTTCCAAAATCTCTCTTCCAAGAAGAGTCGTAAATAAGATATCCATTTTCTTTTAATTCAGATACATCGTTTTGGTATGACTGAGGATTCATCGCAACAAATATATCAATTCCATCCCGCCTACCCAGATAGCCTTTTTCATTAACTCTAACTTCAAACCAAGTTGGTAAACCTTGTATATTTGACGGAAAGATATTTTTTGGACTTACAGGGATTCCAGACCTAAAAACACCTTTAGCAAACATTTGATTCGCACTGGCTGAACCCGATCCATTTACATTTGCGAATTTAATTACGAAATCATTTATAGAATTTATTTTATTCATGAATATACTTTTGCTTCTTGGTAGAGGAAATTCTGCATATCCCAAGCTCCAGTAGGACATCTTTCAGCACATAAACCACAATGAAGACATACATCTTCATCTTTTACCATAACTCTAGATGTCTGTTTTAGTTCTTCAGAAACTAATATTTGTTGATTTAGATTTACAGCCGGAATCCTTAGATTCTTTCTTAAAGAATCTTCTGAATCATTATGTATGAAGTTAATACAGTCTGTAGGGCAAATATCTACACATGCATCGCATTCGATACACAAATCTTCTTCAAAAACAGTCTGTACGTCACAGTTTAAACAGCGTTGAGCTTCTTCCAGAGCTAATTGCTCATCAAAGCCTAGTTCAACCTCCATTTTTAGATCTTTAAGTGCATTTTTTTGGTCTGCATGCGGCACTAAATATCTTTTAGCTTGAGAAATATCATTGTCATAGGACCATTCATGAACACCCATTTTTTGACTTACCAAAGTAGTAGAAGGTTCAGGCCTTTCATAGAGATCTAACTTATTGCAAAATTTATCTATTGAAATCGCAGCCTGGTGACCATGAGCAGCTGCCCAAATAATATTTTCAGGTCCCCACGCAGCATCACCACCAAAAAAAACTTTTTCATTAGATGATTGAAAAGTTACCTTATCAACAATAGGCATATCCCATTCGCCAAACTCTATACCTATATCTCTTTCAATCCATTCAAAGGCATTATCTTGACCAATTGCTACAAGCACATCGTCACATTCAAAAATTACTGGTTCGTCTCCGGTTGGCACAAGACTTCTTTTGCCATTAGCATCAAAAACAGCTTCGACTTTCTCAAATTCCATACCAACAAGTTTATTATCTTTAATAATGAAACGTTTAGGGACATGGTTGTCATGAATAGGTATACCTTCTCCCATGGCATCTTCTATCTCCCATTCTGAAGCTTTCATTTGATCGAAAGGGCTGCGCACTGTTACTTTGACTTCCTCTGCACCAAGACGGATTGCTGTCCTACAACAGTCCATGGCAGTATTACCTCCACCTAAAACAATAACTTTTTTCCCAACAGATTTAGTGTGTTCAAAGGCTATGCTTGTGAGCCAATCAATTCCTATATGTATATTTTTTTCAGCTTGCTCTCTTCCATCAATTCTGATGTCTCTTCCTTTCGGGGCGCCTGTTCCAACAAAAATAGCATCAAAATCTCTCTCTAGTAATTTTTTCATGCTTTTTATTTCAGAATTAAATTCAGTCTTTATGCCTAAATCCAATATTTGATCAACTTCTTCATTTAAAACTTTTTCAGGCAGCCTAAAAGAAGGGATATTAGTTCTCATCAAGCCTCCAGCCTGTGGATCTTTTTCAAAGAGGGTGCATTCATATCCCATCATCACTAAATCTCTTGCCACAGTTAGGGATGCAGGACCTCCACCAATTAGAGCTATTTTCTTGCCGTTACCTTCCTCTGGGGTAGGTATTAAGGTCTGTATATCGTCTTTGTAGTCGTAAGTGACTCTTTTTAGTCTGCATATTGCCACTGATTTTTCATGTGTTCTAGTTCTTCTGCAGGCAGGTTCGCAAGGTCTATCACATGTCCTGCCTAAAATGCCTGGAAATACATTTGACTCCCAATTGAGCATATAAGCTTCATTATAGTTACCTTGAGCTATTTGCCTTATATATTCAGGTACAGGTGTATGAGCGGGGCAGGCATGTTGGCATTCAACTATTTTATGGTAATACTGGGGATTTGCAGTGTCTGTAGGAGGTACATATTGGATGACTGGTTGATCTGGTACAGTGAAAAGATCTAAGCTCTCTTGGCTTTTTGCTTGAGCTATTTTAGCTTTAAGTTGCTCAACTACTTCCCATCTTAATTCTTGTGCTTTATCCAGATCATGGGTTTGAAGAGATTTTCTTAAGTCATACCCTAATTCTTCTCTTAGAGTTTTAGGTACAGCTACTTTTACCCACCAAGTGTTGTACCTTTTAAACAGGTACCTTGTGTCTGCGTTACTCATGCTATGGTTTTAAATTCATTCCTTTTAAATTCGAAATATATGGTACATGTATTAACCATATTTACCAACTCTTTTCATAGATTTTATTTATATGTTAATGATAATCATTATCATTAATGGTACATGTACCTGTTTTTTTCTGATTTAAGATACTTTATTCTTGACTAATTTACTCGGGAACATATAATTCCGCTCGTGAACTTAACCACTAAAGGTAAATACGCTGTAACCGCAGCTCTTGATTTGGCATTGAATCAAGGAAATGTTGATAGCTATACTAAGATTTCTGATGTTGCGGACCGTCAATCCATACCTGCTTCTTACTTGGAACAAATTTTTAGTAATCTAAGAAGGGTTGGTATTTTACAAGCTGCGAGAGGACCAAAGGGTGGTTTTAAGCTCGCTAGACCGAGCAATGAAGTAATGATTGGAGAAATAATTAATGCAGTTGAACGAAATATGGACGCTACTCAGTGTTCAGGAGAGGGTATTTGCAATAGTGGAACAAAGTGTATAGCGCACAATTTTTGGATAGATTTTAACGATAACGTCAATGAGTTCTTGATGACAAGATCGTTAGAAGATGTCATTACTCAAAGGAGAGGTAGTGTTGAACAAATGGGCAAGGCCCTAATAGCTACAGGATAAAATATGCAATTACCTATCTATTTAGATTACGCTTCTACTACTCCAGCAGACCCTAGGGTGGTCAAAAAGATGCAAGAGTGTTTGTCTCTTGATGGAAATTTTGGAAATCCTGCTTCAAGGTCTCATGCTTTCGGATGGAAAGCTGAAGAAGCAACCGAAGAAGCTCGTCAATATGTTGCAGAATTGGTTAATTGCGACCCTAGAGAAATTGTTTGGACCTCTGGTGCAACAGAATCAGACAACTTAGCTATCAAAGGTGCAGCTAGGTTTTACAAGAAAAAAGGAAAACACATCATAACCTCCAAAATAGAACATAAAGCTGTTCTAGATAGCTGCAGGCAGTTGGAAAGAGAAGGCTTCGATATTACTTATTTAGATCCCGACAGTAATGGAATAATATCTCCAGAGCTAGTTAGAGAATCGTTAAGAGACGATACTATTTTAGTTAGCTTAATGCACATCAATAATGAAATTGGAGTAGTTAACGATATCAAGGCTATAGGAGAAATAACAAGAGAAGCGGGCATTATTTTTCATGTTGACGCAGCTCAAAGCACTGGCAAACTCCCAATTGATTTATCAGTCTTAAAAGTAGATCTGATGTCTTTTTCAGCACATAAGACATATGGACCTAAAGGAATAGGTGCCATGTACGCAAGCAGAAAACCTAGGGTTAGGTTAGAAGCTCAAATACATGGCGGTGGGCATGAACGAGGAATGAGATCTGGTACTTTGGCAACCCATCAAATCGTGGGAATGGGTGAAGCTTTTAGAGTAGCAAAGTTAGACATGGATGAAGATAACAAGAGAATAGAAAAGCTCAGGGATAAGTTTTGGAATGCTATTAAAGATATGGAAGAGGTTTATTTAAATGGAGACGAGATATCCAGGGCTCCAGGATTCTTAAATGTAAGCTTTAATTATGTAGAGGGCGAGTCTTTAATTATGGCGTTGAAAGATATTGCTGTTTCTTCCGGTTCTGCATGTACTTCTGCAAGTTTAGAGCCTTCTTATGTTTTGAGAGCTTTAGGCTTGAAAGACGAACTTGCTCATAGCTCAATAAGATTTGCTATTGGAAGGTTTACCACAGAGCAAGAAGTTGAATACACTATCAATTTAGTAAGAGATTCTGTTGAGAAATTGAGAACTCTTTCACCATTATGGGATATGTATAAAGATGGAGTTGATATGGACTCTATCGAATGGGCAGAAGGTTAATTTTATAAAAAGGATAAGTTATGGCTTACAGTAAAAAAGTAGTAGAGAAATTTGAAAATACTCTTAACGAACCTGAAAAAAACAGTGTTGGTAGATGGAATCCAAGTGATTCTGATATAGGCACGGGAATGGTAGGAGCACCAGCTTGTGGTGATGTTATGAGATTACAAATCAAATGTGAGCCGCGTAACAATAGCCACGTTATAAGTGATGTCAAATTTAAAACGTATGGGTGTGGATCTGCTATTGCTTCATCTAGTGAGTTAGTTGATATGTTGATTGGCAAAACATTAGAAGAAGCTAAGGAAATTAAGAATAAAGATATTGCAGATGCTCTTGACTTACCTCCAATTAAGATCCATTGCTCTGTATTGGCTGAGGACAGTATCCATAAGGCTGTTGAGGATTACGAATCAAAAATATAGCTAAATTTATGTCGTCTAATACCGTCAATTCCTTTAATCCCAATGAGTTCAGCTTATCTCAATCTGCTAGAGATCATTTTTCTTCTAGCTTATTAGGGAAAGAGTATGCTGGTATTAGGTTGTCCGTTTCTGAATCTTCTGGTTGTTCTGGTTACACCTACGAGATAGATTATGTCACTGACAAAAGCTCTGATGATCTGGTTTTTACGTTTGATAAAATATCCGTTTTCATTGATAAAAACTCTTTTAAATTTTTAAAAGGAACAAAAGTTGACTATTTGGTTGAAGGTGTCAACGAAGGAATAAAATTCTTAAATCCTAATGTAAAAGCTATTTGCGGATGCGGTGAAAGCTTTGAAGTCGATATTTAAATTTTATGACGAAAATCAAAGTCCTTCCTCACGAAGAGCTTTGCCCTAAGGGCGCTGAGCTTGATGCTAAGTCTGGAGAGACTCTTGCTGAAGTTCTGTTAAATAACAATATAAAGATAGAACATGCATGCGAGCTATCTTGTGCCTGTACCACTTGCCATGTTGTGGTGAGACATGGGTTTGATAGTCTATTAGATGCTTCTGATGATGAAGAAGATATGCTTGATAAAGCTTGGGGTTTAGAAGCAGAATCAAGATTAAGTTGTCAGGTTGAAATAAAAGAAGTTGATCTTGAAGTAGAGCTTCCTAAATACACAATAAATATGGTTTCGGAGAATCACTAATGTTGTGGATTGATGTACATGAAATAGCTATAGAGCTTGCAGAGAAGCACCCTAATGTAGATCCAACTTATATTATATTTACAGACCTTAGAAAATTAGTTTTGGATTTAGATGGCTTTGATGATGATCCCGAGAAGACTAACGAAAAGATCTTAGAAGCCATCCAAATGCTTTGGATTGAAGAGAGAGAATAGCAATTCTGGTTTCTACAAGTATAATGCGCTTTTTTTAAATTTAGGGGATTAAGATGTCTATAGAACAAACTCTTTCAATAATAAAACCAGATGCTGTTTCAAATGGCCATGTTGAAGAAATCTGTACTAGGCTTACGGATTCAGGTCTATCTATTATAGATAAGAAAAGCCTTCATTTAGATAGAGAAAAAGCTGAAGGATTTTATATCGAGCATAAAGGTAAGCCATTTTTTGAAGACTTAGTTAAATTCATGACTTCAGGACCAATACAAGTTCAAGTTTTAGAAGGTGAAGACGCGATAGCAAGATACAGGGAAGTAATGGGCAGCACGAATCCTCAAGAAGCAGCTCCTGGAACAATTAGAGCAGATTTTGCCGTTTCAATAGATGCCAATGCTGTTCATGGATCTGATTCTGCCGAATCAGCTAAACGAGAAATAGATTATTTCTTTAGCTAAATGAGTCTCCGTTGTGACTGAAGCCAAAGATATTTCTATAGGAAATACACTAGCTACCGCGAGAAAAAAGAAGCGATTACGTTATAAGAAACTTTCTTCTGAATTAAATATTGAAGAATCATATTTAATTGCCTTAGAAGAAGAGAAATATGACCGCATACCTGGTGGAGAAGCATATGTTAAAGGCTTCTTAAGGTCATATGCAAAAAAGCTCAATCTTGATCCAGATGAAATAATTTCTCAGTACCTTCTCACCCGAATTCAGTCTCAAGAAGGGAATGCTGAAAAAAAATTAGAAAAGGGTATAGAGCTTTTATCAATTCGTAAAAACATCTTATTTCTTTTTTCTGCCCTTTTGATAATTTCTATCTTCATATTTTTTTTTCTAAAAGAGGAGACAGACTCCACTGAAATTATTATAGAGACTTACTACTCTGATGATGCAAATCAAGAAATAAGCTCAAATAACGCAGCGATTCAAGAAACTGAAAATATAGAAAATAATTCCATACTCACCGATGAAGAGAATTTAGATTTCAACAATCTAAAACCAGACAATCAACCAAAAGATAAAATCAATAACGATCAAATCCCAGTTTCTGGGCATATTATAGATATCTTTGTTTCTGGTGATTGCTGGATAGAAGTTTATTCAGAAAATGAAAGACTTCTATATAAACTATCTCAATCTGGAGAATCACATACTTTTGTTGAGGAAAAAATAAAAATTATTGCAGGAAATTATAAAAATATTAGTGTTTCATTTAATGATAAAATAGTTGATCTAGGAATATATGCGAACGCAAATCAAGTGAGCTGTGTCGTTTTACCTTTAGGGGATTGCAGTGAATTCAGAACAACAAATAATTAGACAGAAGACCAGAAAGATCTACATAGGGGATGTTGCCGTTGGTGGTGATTCTCCTATATCTGTCCAGAGTATGACTAATACTTTAACAAATGATGTTGATTCAACAGTAACTCAAATTAAACAGCTTGCCGATTCAGGTGCCGATATAGTTAGAGTATCTGTTCCTGATCAAGAGGCTGCCGACGCCTTTAAGTTAATTAAACAACAAGCTTCCGTACCTCTAGTAGCCGATATACATTTTGATTACATGATGGCTCTGGAGGCAATTAAGGGAGGTGCTGATTGCATAAGAATTAACCCTGGAAATATAGGTAAAGAAGAGAAAATTAGAGAAGTTATATCTGCGGCAAAAGATACAAATACTCCTATCAGAGTTGGCGTGAATGCCGGTTCCTTAGAAAGAAAGTTACAGATCAAGTACGGAGAACCAAATGCCGACGCTCTTGTTGAATCAGCTCTTAATCATATAAATATACTAAAAAAACTTAATTTTGAAGACTTTAAATTAAGCATAAAAGCGTCAGATGTACATTTGACTGTTGAGAGTTATAGAAAGATATCCAAATTAATTGATCAACCCTTACATTTAGGAATTACTGAGGCAGGAGGGTTTAGATCGGGAACAGTAAAATCTGCAATGGGTTTAGGGTCTCTGCTAATGGAAGGTATTGGTGACACTTTACGAATATCTCTTGCTTCGGATCCAGTTGATGAAGTTAAAGTGGGTTGGGATATTTTAAGAAGTCTTAAGATAAGATCCAGAGGTATTAACTTTATAGCTTGTCCTAGTTGCTCCAGAATGAACTTCGATGTAATCGGGACTATGAATAAACTTGAATCAAGATTGGAAGATATAAAAGAGAATTTGGATGTGGCTGTTATTGGCTGCTATGTAAATGGACCTGGAGAATCTAAACATACAGATATTGGTGTAACCGGAGGATCCCCAAAAAATTTAATCTATATTGACGGAAAGCCTGACCATAAAGTAGAAAGCCAAGATTTGGCAGATCATTTAGAAAAAATGATTAGAGATAAGATTAAACAAAGAACTGAAGAAGAGGCTAACATAATCGCAAAGATATAATGGCTAAATTACAAACCATAAGAGGTATGAACGATATTAGTCCTAATGAGGTTAGGGAATGGACGTATGTAGAAAAAGTTCTTAAAACTATTGTCGAATCTTATGGTTATGAAGAAATAAGGTTTCCTTTACTAGAAAAAACTGAACTATTCACCAGATCTAATGAGGCGGCAGATATAGTAACTAAAGAAATGTACACCTTCCAAGACAAGGGAGGAGAAAATATCTCATTAAGACCAGAAGGGACTGCAGGTTGCGTAAGAGCAGCTATAGCTAATGACTTATTAAGAACCGATAAACCAAGGCTGTGGTATTCAGGTGCAATGTTTAGATACGAAAGACCACAAAAAGGCAGGTCTCGTCAATTTCATCAATTTAGTGCAGAGGTCTTTGGTCATAATTCTCCTGAAATAGATGCAGAATTAATGATTATGTCCGCAAATATATGGAAAGAGTTAGATATTGAAAATGCCATAGTACTAGAAGTGAATAATTTAGGTAATGATAAGTCCAGGAACTTATACACTGATGCATTAATCGAATACTTCAAAGATCTAAAAGAAGACTTTGAGGAGGATATTCAGAGGAAGTTAATAGAAAATCCGCTCAGAATTCTGGATTCTAAGTCTGCTAAGGTACAGGAAATTTTAAAAAAAGCCCCTTCCATAATTGATTTTCTTGATGACGAGTCACTTGAATACCATGAAAAACTACTAACTATTCTTGATAAGGCAGAACTGGACTATGTTGTAAATCCTAAGTTGGTTAGAGGGTTGGACTATTACAATCAAACAGTATTTGAATGGAAAACAAGCCTTTTAGGATCTCAAGATACAGTTGCTGGTGGAGGGCGATATGATCATTTAGTCTCTGAACTTGGAGGCAAAGATTGTCCCGCAGTGGGTTTCTCAATAGGAATGGAGAGATTAATTCTTTTGTTGAAAGAACAAGGAAAAACTTCTGTCAAAAATAAATTAGATATTTATTTAATTTGTCAGTCGGAAAGCGCAACCCAAGAAGCTATAATATTGCGTGAAAATATAAAGAAAACTTATCCTTCATTAAGTATTAAAGTAAATTTAGGCTTAGAGGGTTTAGGCTCTCAATTTAAAAAAGCTGACAAATCTGAAGCGTCAGTAGCTATCATTCTTGGTGAGGAAGAACTTAAACAAAATATGTTTTCTTTAAAGAATTTAAGAACTAAATCTGATCAAGAGACTCTTACCTATAAAGAATTATTAGAAAAATTAAACGAACTTTAATATAAAAACATGGCAAACTTTTTTTCAGCTTCTCAAGAAGAACAACAAGAAATACTCTTATCCTTTTGGCAAAAGTACAGATATGTATTAATAGCTTCACTTCTGTTGATTGCTTTAGCAATTGTTGGGAGAGATTACCTCCAAACCAGCACCCTTGAAGATAATTTAAATTCTGCTAGTCAATATCAAGAGTATATTGAAGCAGAAACTGATCAAAAGGCATTAGGAGAAAAGATTTTACAATCTTATCCTGACAGTATTTATTCAGACTTTGTTCGTCTGAATGAAGCAAAGAGAAATTATATTGATGGTGATTTCGATGCTTCAATTAATCTTTTAATTTACATCCTCGAAAACAAAAGCATGAGTCCTAGCGAGTTTGATCCTATTATTGCAGTAGCGCAAACTAGGCTGGCAAAAATTTATATAGAACAGCAAAACTTCAATGAAGTGATCTCAATTTTTGAATCCACAGGCGAGATGACATCTTCTATGCATGAATTAAAAGGAGATGCGCACAATGGATTGGGACAATTTAGTTTGGCCAGGGAAAGTTTTATGCTTGCCCTCCAAAATAGTACGAACCAAACAGCACGCGCAATAATTAATATGAAAATTTCTGATTTGGAGAGTGAAGAAGTTGAGTAAGTCTAGGATAATTTTCTTATTTTTCGCTCTGGTAGCTTTGTCAGGATGTTCTTCTTTTGGGTGGATGAAATTTTGGGAAGATGAAGATGAGATTGAAGGCCCAAGTGAATTATATTCTATTAATACAAACGTAGACCTCAATAGAGACTGGTCTTTTTCTGCGGGAAATGATCTGATTTACGGAAGACTAATTCCTGAAATTTATGAAGATAATTTATTTTTCATTAATTCTTTTGGAAACGTCACATCTTTAGATTTTAGTACAGGTAATAAAATCTGGAATAGAGAAACAAATGACATCGTCTCCTCTGGAGTTGATGTCAATTTTAAAACTATCACATATAGCACTCTTGATGGTTTCTTGGTTGCTTTGAATTATAAAAATGGAGAAGAAATCTGGAGATCGGAAACTTCTAGTGAAGGGTTATCTCCTCCAGCAAATTCTGGTACTCATATAATCTTACAAACAATTGATGGTAGGATATCTGGATACGATTCTAAATCAGGTAAGCTTGAATGGTTTCATCAAACGGTGCTACCTAGTTTAACTTTGAGAGGCACTTCTACTCCTTTTATCGATCAAGGATTTATTTTTACTGGTTTTGCAAACGGTAAAGTAGCGATGCTTTATCCTGATTCTGGAGCAATTAGGCTTGAACTGCCGGTTACACTTAATGAAGGGAAGTCTGAGTTAGAAAGAATAGTAGATATAGATGGAAAACCTGTCATAACAAATGACTTCCTTATAGCCGCTTCTTATCAAGGAAATATTTCTGCAATTAATCTTAGAGATGGGCGACCAACGTGGCAGGAAGAGCTCTCTACAGTGAAAGATCTAGCAGTTAATAGCAATAGGGTAATTGCTGTAAATGATAAGGGCACATTAATTGCTTTTGGAACAGCCACAGGAGCCATAATATGGGAACAAGAAGATCTTAGATTAAGGAAACTAACTTCGCCAGCTTCAGTAAAAAATCTTATTGCTGTTGGTGATTTTGAAGGCTATATACACCTTTTAAATGCACAAAATGGAAACTTTGAAGGAAGAAAAAAGGTTTCTAGAAGTGCTATAACCGAAGTCGTTTCCGAAGGTAATAATTTAATAGTTGTTGACGCAGATGGTAGGATACAAAAATTCACAACTAACTAAATGATTTTGGTATCAATAGAAAATCATGTCCATAGTAGCAATTGTCGGTCGTCCTAATGTTGGTAAATCAACCATATTCAATATCCTGACAGGATCTAAATCGGCGATAGTTGCAGACTTTTCAGGTTTAACTCGAGATCGCCAATACGGCAATTTAAAAAACTCTAATATCACTTTAATCGATACGGGTGGTTTAAATGAAGCTTCTGATGATATGTCTAGATCTATAAAGAAGCAGACTGACCTTGCAATTGAAGAGGCAGATATGCTTCTTTTTGTTGTAGATGCTTTGGATGGAGTGCTCCCCATGGATAAAGATTTAGCTCAAAACCTTCGCAAGCAAGATAAGAAAACAATTTTGCTAATTAACAAAGCTGATAACAGTAAGCTGGAAGAGTCCTCGTCAGAATTCAACAGCTTTGGTTTCCAAGAAGTTATTTGTCTATCTGCTTCACACAATAAAGGGTTTAACGAACTCAGAGATTATCTTATAGATCATGAAACTTTTGATGATTACTTAGTGGAGGAATCAGATCCTTCTTTAAAGATTTCAATAATTGGAAGACCTAATGCAGGAAAATCAACTTTGATTAATGCTTTGATTGGCGAAGATAGGTTGGTTGTTTCTTCTAAATCCGGAACAACTCGAGATTCTATAGAGGTCCCAATTGATGTCGGTAACAAAAAATTAACTTTAATAGACACAGCCGGCATGAGAAGAAAACGCTCTATTAAAGAATTAACAGAAAAATTTTCTGTGTCTAAATCCGTAGAATCCATCAAACGAGCTGATGTGGTTATTATTCTTCTTGATGCTTCAGAAAATATTGTAGATCAAGATATACACCTTTTAGGTTTAACATTGGCTATTGGAAAACCAGTAGTTGTTGTAGCCAACAAGATGGATCTTTTGAAGAGTAAGGATAAGGATGCTCTAGAAAGTAAAATAAATCGTAAACTTAGATTCGCAAGCTACCTATCTTTACACTATATTTCTGCAAAAGAACGTAAAGGGCTTAAAAAATTACTGACTCTTGCAGATAAAATATACCAAAGCTCTGTGAAAGATCTTGATACTTCAATTCTAAATAAAATACTGAAAGTAGCTCTTTCTAACCAACAACCTTCAATGTCAGGCAGGTTTAGACCAAAGCTTAGATATGTTCACTCGGGGGGGAATAATCCTCCTAGAATTATAGTTCATGGTAATAATCTAAAAGATATACAGGCAAGTTATACGAGGTATTTAGAAAATTTCTTTAGGAAGGAGCTTAAATTAGAATCAACTCCTTTAGAGGTGGTGTATAAAGAACAAACTAACCCTTTTAGGAATAAACCTAATCAACTTAACGAGAGACAAATTAAGAAGAGAAAAAGGATGATAAAAAGAAGAAAAAAATGAAACTATGATTAAGTTTATTTATTCTTTTCTGTTAATCTACTTTTCCTTATTACTTTTCAGTGAAACTAAGCTTGAAACCTTGAAAGAATTAAAACCTTCTCCAAAAAAAATACCAGTTACTTTTGAAGCTCACGGAGTTACGAGGGTGGATAATTATTACTGGATGAGGGACGACTCTAGAAAAGATGAAGAAGTTTTAAGTCATCTTAACTCTGAAAACGACTATCTTGAAAATTGGTTTCTTTCGTCAGAGGATTCTCGTGAAGAGCTCTTTGAAGAAATTATTGGTCGAATACCTGAAAAAGAAGATTCTGTTCCGGTTAGGCTTAAAAATTATGAATATTTTCGAAGATATGAATCTGGTAATGAACATGGTATCTATATTCGAAGAAAGGATAAAAATTCTAAAGAGTTTGTTCTGCTTGATGTTAATAAGCTTGCAGAAGGGAAAGATTTTTACCAATTAGCAAATTGGAGTATTTCTCCTAAAGAAAACTTATTAGCCTATGCAGAAGATATAAATGGTCGCAGACAGTACAAGATAAAATTTAAAGATCTTGATACAGATAGTACATATGACTACTCAATAGAGAATACTTCTGGTGATATGGCATGGTCTAAGGATGGCAGATTCTTGTTTTATGTCTTACGAGATGAAGAAACGCTATTACCTTTTCAGGTAAAGCGACATGAAATTGGTACCTCAATTAATGAGGACTCAATCGTATATCAAGAAATAGATTCTACTTTTTATACATCAGTTGGAAACACCAGATCAATGGATTTTGTCGAGATTAATATATCTTCCACTACCAGTTCAGAAGTTAGATTGATACGTTCTGAGGATCCTGAGTTAGAGCCTGAAATCTTTCTTCCACGTGAGAATGATCATCTTTATTCAGTTGATCATGATCCAGCTAGTGATAGATTTCTCATTGAGTCTAATTGGGAAGCTATCAATTTCCGACTTTTAGAAACTAAACTGGAAGACTCACGCAATAAAAACAAATGGAAAGAACTTATTCCCCATAGAGAGGAAGTTCTTCTTCAGTCTGTTGTTCCTTTTCCTCAGCATCTTGTAATAATGGAAAGAGAGAACGGTTTAAGGCATCTCAAGATTCTAGACAAAAAATCTAAATCTATAAAAACTATAAATTTTAATGATCCTACTTATACTGCCTATCTAGCCTCAAATCCAGAGTATGATTCCGATAGATTCTATTTTGGATATTCTAGTATGCGAACACCGGATAGCTTATTTTCGGTGAAACTTTCCAGCGGGAGAAAAAGACTTTTAAAAGAAGCACAAATAAAAGGTAGATTCACAAGCAGTGACTACAAAGTGGATAGAAAGTTTATTGAAGCAAGAGATGGAACCATGGTTCCTGTGTCGATTGTTTATAAAAAAACAAAATTTAAAAAAAATCAAAATCCTTTATTTATATATGGCTATGGTTCATATGGTAACTCTATTGATGCTGGATTTAGCTACTCTAGACTTTCGTTATTGGATAGAGGTTATATCTTTGCAATAGCTCATGTTAGAGGTGGTCAAGAGCTAGGTAGGTCATGGTATGAAGACGGTAAAATATTTAATAAGTTAAATACATTTTACGATTTTATTGATGTCACAAAAGGTTTGCTTGATTTAGGGTTAGGAAACGCCGAACGAGTTTATGCTGCAGGTGGAAGTGCTGGTGGCTTATTAATGGGAGCAATAGTCAATATGGAGCCAGAGCTCTATAAAGGTATCATCTCAAATGTCCCATTTGTCGATGTCATAACAACAATGTCTGATCCAAGTATTCCTCTTACAACAGGAGAGTACAGTGAATGGGGTAATCCAGAAAATAAAGAAGAATTTGAATACATTATGCAATACTCACCATATGACAATATAGGTGAATATAATTACCCTAGTATTTTAGTAACTGCGGGACTATGGGATTCTCAAGTTCAATATTACGAACCTGCTAAATACGTTGCAAAGTTAAGAGATTATAATCAAAGCTCTAATCCTATTTTGATGAAGGTTAATATGAGTGCTGGTCACAGCGGCGTTAGTGGAAGATTTGAAAGCCTTAAAGAAGTTGCCATGGAATACGCCTTCTTATTGAGAGTAGACTCTAATTAATGACTCCCAACAGCAAGGAGGCAGAAGAAAGCAATCCTAAGATTCTATCTGGTCTTATGTTGATAATCCTATTTGTCAGTATGGGGCAATCTGTTTATTGGCAAACTATGCCTATTATCGGAAGAGAATTTAACTTCTCTGAAATAGAAATAAATACTTTAGTTTCTATATCTGCGGCCATGTTCATTGTATTTACTCCATTTTGGGGGAGATTGAGCGATAGGATAGGCAGGAAAGCTGTTCTTCTAATTGGATTATCAGGATATGTTCTCTCAAATTTAATTTTCCTTTATTCGGCATCCTTAGGGTTAATTGGATATGTAACAGGATTTTCATTATTAATGATTTTACTGATGGCAAGAATAGTGAATTCAGCCATTGGAGCAGCTTCAAGGCCCGCTTCAGGAGCTTATGTAGCGGACGTAACTTCTGAAGAAGATAGGTCATCTGGGATGGGAAAATTTGGAGCAGCTAACAATATAGGAACGATACTGGGCCCTGTACTAGTGGGGTCTTTAGTTGGTTTAAATATCTTTGGAATCAATATACCTCAATTTGGACTACTAACCCCATTGATTGTAATGTCTATCTTGATGGCAATAGCGGCTGTGTTTGTATATATATTTCTTCCTTCAGGTGATTCGGTTTCTGAAGCAGAGACTAATGGGTCCGGAATTGTTTTTGATAGAAACCTAAAATTACTTTTAGCTATAGGAGTAATTATTTTTACTGCCTTTGCGCTCGTTCAATCTATTACTGCTTTCTACATTCAGGATAGATTTGCTTATAACCTAGATGAAACTGCAAAAACAACAGCACTTCTTTTAGGCACTATGGCCTTTATGGCAATAATTTCTCAATTGACAATTGTTCAAAAATACAAAGGAAGTCCTCTAAATTTAATTAAATTTTCTCTTCCTTTATTTATTTTGAGTTGTTTATTTATAATTTTTTCTCCTAATTTTTTGTTTCTATATGCTGGTATGGCTTTTATGGGTCTTGGCATGGGGCTTGCCTCTCCAGGTTATACCTCTGCTGCCTCATTAAATGCTGATAAAGATAAGCAAGGTGCGGCTGTTGGTTTGGCTATGGTAGCTCCTGGTATAGGTTTTGCACTTGGCCCGCTTTTGAGTGGTTTCCTTTATAGTTCTTCAATGAACTTACCATTCATTTTTATTCTCCCTTTATTCTTACTAATAATTGTTTTTATAAGGAAATTAGAGCAAATAAATTAAACAAAAGTATGTGGTATTTGGCGCATCAAATAACTATAATGACGTGGCTTTTATTCGCCCAAGAAGCAAATTCTTAATTTAACAAGTGATTGAAAAAGACAACCGACCAGTAAATCTAAATTTACTAACAATTAGCCTTCCTATAATAGGACTATCGTCTATTCTTCATAGGATATCCGGGCTAGCTGTCTTCTTTAGTTTCCCTTTGGTTGTTTGGCTACTTAGCGTCTCACTCAAATCTGAGGAGAGTTTTTTAGTACTATCGAACTTATATCAAACCTCGGTTGTTATAAAAATTTTGACATATCTAATTTTGGTTGGATTTAGTTATCATCTGCTTGCTGGAATTAAGAAGTTAATCAGCGATGCTTTCGGATTTGGAGAAACACTTGAATCTGGAAGACTCCTTTCTTGGTTAGTATTTGGCGCTACTTTTGTTTTAGCTATTTTATTTCTTTTTTATCTTTTTTAGTTATGTTTTCAAGTTTGGGACATGGATCTAAAGAATTTTTGACAATAAGAGCATGCGCGCTTCTAATCCTCTTGTACACTCTTTATCTGGGCAGTTTTGTTGTACTCGCCCATGAAGTAAACTTTAATACATGGTCAGAATTTTTTGATAACACTTTCAATAAAATCTTTACATCAATCTTTTTTTTGGCGTTTGCCGTTCATACTTGGTTAGGTACCTGGGCTGTGGCAAGTGATTATCTTACTCCAAGAATTTTTGGTAATTTAGGAAGGATTTTATATATTAGCTTTAGAAGTGTTGTTGCTGCCATAATCGCCCTTGTATTAACTTGGGCCATAATAATCATCTGGTAAAAATATGTTAGTAAACGAAATTATTAATGCAAAAGATCTCCCTGTAATGGAATTTGATGGAATTATAGTAGGTGGTGGCGGTGCGGGCATGAGAGCCTCTCTTCAGCTTGCTGAGTCAGGTCTTAATACTGCAGTTATATCAAAGGTATTTCCAACACGATCCCATACTGTATCAGCACAAGGCGGAATAACTTGTGCAATACAAAGCGATGACCCTGATGATGATTGGAGATGGCATATGTTTGATACTGTCAAAGGTTCAGATTACATAGGCGATCAAGAAGCAATTGAATATATGTGTAGTGAAGGACCTAAAGCAGTTTTTGAACTAGAACATATGGGCTTACCATTTTCAAGGACAGAAGAAGGGCGCATTTATCAAAGACCCTTCGGTGGTCAATCTAAGGACTATGGAAAGGGAGGGCAGGCTACAAGAACTTGTGCTGCTGCCGATAGAACAGGACATAGTCTTTTACATACCTTGTATCAGGCAAACCTGAAGGCTGGAACAAACTTCTTGAATGAATGGTTTGCTGTTGATCTTGTACTCAATACTGATAAAGCAGTAGTAGGGGTTATTGCTTTTAAAATTGAGACAGGAGAGATCTATTATATTAAATCTAAGGCAACCGTCTTAGCTACTGGGGGCGCCGGTAGGATTTATGCATCAACAACAAATGCCCTGATTAATTCTGGAGATGGAATTGGGATGGCACTAAGGGCGGGTATGCCAGTACAAGATATTGAAATGTGGCAATTTCACCCTACAGGTATACATGGAGCAGGTACTTTAGTAACTGAAGGCTGCAGAGGCGAAGGCGGTTATCTACTAAACAAAGATGGCGAACGTTTTATGGAAAGATATGCTCCTAATGCTAAAGATTTAGCAAGTAGAGATGTTGTCGCAAGATCCATGGCACTAGAAATTTTGGAAGGTAGAGGATGCGGACCAAATGCTGATCATATATTTTTAAGACTAGATCATTTAGGGCCTGAAGTAGTTCATAAAAGGCTACCGGGAATTACTGAGCTTTCTAAGACATTTGCAGGAGTAGATCCTGCTGTTCAGCCTATACCAGTTGTTCCTACGTGCCATTACATGATGGGAGGAATACCAACGAATATAAATGGGCAAGTTATTTCTGTCCAGAATGGAGAGGATACTATAATTGACGGTTTATATGCAGCAGGTGAAGTTGCTTGTGTATCTGTTCATGGAGGAAATAGGTTAGGTGGTAACTCTCTTCTCGATTTAGTGGTGTTCGGAAGAGCTGCAGGTCTTTATATTGAAGAAACGATGAAGCAAGGTGTAGAGCTTAAAAATGCATCGCATGATGACATTGATAAAGCTTTAGAGAGGCTCAATAAACTCAATGCCTCTACTGAAGGCGATCAAGTATCAGTTCTAAAAGAGAAGATGCAACAGAATATGCAAAACAACTTCGGAGTCTTTAGAAGAGGGGATTTGATGGAAAAAGGTATCGATGAACTTGCGAAGACTCGAGAGGAGGTTGATAGCATGTATCTTCAGGATAAGTCTGCAACATTTAATACCGCTAGAATCGAAGCATTAGAAATGCAAAATTTATTTGAAGTCGCTGAAGCCACTGCTATCACAGCAAATGAAAGAAAAGAAAGTCGCGGTGCCCATGCAAGGGATGATTTTACTGAACGTGATGATGAAAACTGGTTAAAACACTCAATTTACTATGCTGAAACAAAAGAGGTAAGTAAAAGAGACGTTAACTATAGACCTAAGACCGTTCAAGCTTTCCAACCCATGGTAAGGAGTTATTAATGAGTGCAGCAGTAATACCTGTAGAACAAATTAAAACCATAACGATGAGCATTTATCGTTATGATCCAACGGTAGATAAGAAGCCATACATGCAAGATGTAGTAGTAGAAATACCAACCGATAAAGATATTATGGTCCTTGATGCTCTTCATCTAGCAAAACAACAGGAACCTTCTCTGTCTTATAGAAGGTCTTGCAGAGAAGGCGTTTGTGGGTCTGATGGAATGAATATTAATGGAAAAAATGGTTTGGCTTGTGTTACTCCATTATCTGAAGTTCTAAAGAGAGACAAAATCACACTTCGTCCAATGCCTGGACTTCCAGTTGTGAGAGACTTAATTGTAGATATGAAACAGTTTTTTGACCAACTGGAAAAAGTAAAACCATATCTGATCACTAAAAGCGATTCACCTGATATTGAAAGAAAACAGACCCCTGAAGACAGAGAAGAATTAGACGGTCTTTACGAATGCATTTTATGTGGCTGTTGCTCTACTTCCTGTCCTTCTTTCTGGTGGAACCCTGATAAATTCCTTGGGCCTGCAGCCTTGTTGCAATCTTGGAGATTTATAGCCGATAGCCGAGACGAAGCTACCGAAGAAAGACTCGATGATTTAGAAGATGCTTTCAGTCTTTATAGGTGTCACGGAATCATGAATTGTGTGTCAGTCTGTCCAAAAGGTTTGAATCCAACAGAAGCAATTTCAAATATTAGAAATAAATTACTAACAAGAGAAAAAGCTTAATAATTTCATTCTTTATCTTTTGAAGACTCCTCAGGTCTTCATTTATCCTCTACAATGCTTTTCGGTAATAATACGTATAAATTCTATAGATTGAATTTTAGGGAGAAAAAATGAATCTGCACGAATATCAAGCTAAACAGTTATTCAGAGAATACAAAATTTCTGTTTCAGAAGGATTGGCTGCTTCTTCAAGTGACGAGGCAGAGAGAGTAGCTAAATCACTAAATGTTGATAAATGGGTTGTAAAGGCCCAAGTACATGCAGGAGGGAGAGGAAAAGCCGGAGGTGTTGAAATTGTAGAAAGTATTGAAGGGGTAAGAAGCTTTGCCGAAAAATGGTTAGGAAAAAATTTAGTTACATTCCAAACAGATGAGAAAGGCCAATTAGTTTCTCAAATATTAATAGAAACATGTACTTCAATTGATAAAGAGCTATATCTGGGTGCTGTTATAGATAGGGCATCTCAAAGACTAGTCGTTATGGCTTCAACTGAAGGTGGAGTAAATATCGAGGAAGTAGCTGAAGAAACCCCAGAAAAAATATTCAAAGCCGAAATAGACCCCGTTGAAGGTCCTAACGAATTACAAGCAAATGAACTAGCTAGAAATCTAGGACTAAATGAAGTTCAGTGTTTGCAGTTTAGAGAAATATTTAATGGCTTGATAAAATTATTTTTAGAAAAAGACTTATCTCTTGTTGAAGTTAATCCTCTTGTAATAACTGAATCCGGAGATTTAATTTGTTTAGATGCAAAAATTAATGTCGATTCTAATGCTCTATATAGACAAGAGGAAGTAGAGGAACTAAGGGATCCTTCCCAAGAGGATTCTAGAGAGGCTAAGGCTGCTGAATGGGATCTAAGTTATGTTGCTTTAGATGGAAACATTGGGTGCATGGTTAATGGAGCAGGATTAGCGATGGGTACTATGGACATAATTAAATTGCATGGAGGTGAGCCAGCTAATTTTTTGGATGTAGGAGGAACGGCCGACTCTAAAAGAGTTGCAGAGGCCTTTAAGATAATTCTCTCCGATGACAATGTGAATACTGTCTTAATTAATATTTTTGGAGGTATAGTTAGGTGTGATGTTATTGCAGATGGCATTGTTGAGGCACTAACTGTAATGGGCGTTTCTGTACCAGTTATCGTTAGGTTAGAGGGTAACAGTGCGGAAAAAGGTCTTAATATTCTTGATGAATGTGAACTCAATATCATTCCAGCATCTAATCTAGAAGAGGCTGCAAGTCTTGCTGTGAAAGCATCGAAGGGAGAAATTTAATGAGTATACTGATTGATAAAACTACTAAAGTCATATGTCAGGGCTTCACAGGAGGTCAAGCAACACAACATTGTATTCAATGCCTAGATTATGGAACCCAATTGGTAGGAGGAGTTACTCCTGGCAAAGGTGGCCAGACTCATTTGGAACTTCCTGTTTTTGATTCTGTTAAAGAAGCTGTTGAAACTACCGGAGCAACTGCTAGTTTAATATTCGTACCAGCAAGATTTTGTAAAGCTTCAATTCTTGAGGCAGCTGAATCAGGTATTGCTTTGATTGTTTGTATAACAGAAGGCATCCCTACAATTGATATGTTAGAAGTAAAAGCTAGATGTGATAATCTTGGAGTTCGGTTAATTGGACCTAACTGTCCAGGCATTATCACACCAGGTGAATCAAAAATGGGAATTATGCCAGGGGATATTCACTTACCTGGAAAGGTTGGCATCATATCTAGGTCTGGGACACTAACTTATGAGGCTGTAAAACAAACTTCAGATCTTGGTTTTGGGCAAACCAGCTGTGTTGGCATTGGAGGAGATCCAATACCAGGAACTAGCTTTATAGATGTCCTAGATTTATTTGAAAAAGATAACTCAACTGAGGCTATTGTTATGGTTGGCGAAATAGGAGGAACAGCTGAAGAATCAGCAGCTGAATTTATACAATCAAATGTCAGCAAGCCAGTCGTATCTTACATAGCAGGAGTCACTGCTCCTCCGGGAAAGAGAATGGGTCATGCTGGAGCAATTATTGCTGGAGGAAAAGGAACTGCTGAAGATAAATTTAAAGCACTTGAAGCTGCAGGAGTACATACTGTTAAAAGTCCTGCTGATATTGGTAAAGGTATAGCAGAGATCACAGGATGGTAGAAGCTTTTAATCATTTAAGGATAGAAGATAATGGTAATTATATTATCTGTTATCTATCAAATCCTCCAACTCACACTTTAACTTCTTCAGGAGTTTCTGAAATACATTCATTTCTGGACATAGTTGAAAAAAGAGATGACTTAAGAGTACTAGCCTTTACAGGTGAAGGAAAGGGCGTGTTCATCAAACATTATGAAGTTGGTGAATTAGCTAATACAGCTGAAAAGAATTTAGAAACTAAAGAAGATCAGCAAGACCCCAAGAAGCTCCATGCTTTTCACACTATGCTGTTACGATTAAGAGATCTAGATCCAATAGTTATAGCGGGCATTAATGGTAATACTGCTGGAGGAGGTTGCGAATTTTCTTTAGGTTGCGATTTAAGGATCATGTCAGAGGGTAATTTTTTAATTGGCCTCCCAGAAACTTCAGTAGGAATCCTCCCTGGGGGAGGAGGAACACAGAGATTATCAAGATTGATCGGCTCGTCTAGAGCCTTAGATCTAATTCTTCATGCTAAATTACTCAGTCCCAAAGAGGCTTATAATCTTGGGATAATTAATGAACTCGTATCTGAAGATAGTTTCAATCAGGAATTGATTGCCTATTGTGAAGATCTTTCAAATAGAGCTCCTATTGCATTACAGCAAGTCAAAAAGATAATACATCAAGGACTTGAAATGTCTCTCGAAGAAAGTCTATTAATTGAACAGAAGGCCTTTAATGTAACAATGAACTCAAAAGATGCAGCAAGAGCCATGAGATCTCTGCTGAATAGCCAGGAAAACATAGAGGAAGTTTCTGAGTTTAAATGGGAAGGGGAGTGATTACTCCTCAGCTACTTTAATAAGTTGCTTGCCAAAATTCTTTCCACTCAAAACATCTCTTAAGCCTTGAGGAGCATTTTCAAAACCTTCTGTGATTGTTTCTTCATACTTAATTTTGCCTTCGGATATCCATTGAGATAATTCTTCAGTAGCCTCTCTCCATTCCTTGAACCATTCGGTGACTACAAAAAATCTATGCTCAGGAGCTGGATCCACCGCACCAAATATATGAAAAGGAGTTTCTTCTTTAGTCATATCTTCTGAGTTGTAGGCTGATATGAATCCACAAATTGGGACACGGGAACCTTCATTAAGAAGGGTTGCAACAGCCTTACTTACAGGTCCTCCGACATTTTCAAAATAAATATCAATACCATCAGGACATGCTTTAGCAAGATCTTCTTGAATATTCCCGGCTTTGTAATCAATACACTCATCAAAACCTAATTCGTCTTTTACATAGGAGCATTTCTTTTCTCCACCAGCTACTCCCACAACTCTGCAACCAAGAATTTTGCCCATCTGACCTACAACTGTTCCAACTGCACCTGATGCAGCTGAAACTACTATTGTTTCTCCCGATTTAGGCAGACCAACTCTCAAGAGACCAAAGTACGCAGTTCTTCCCGGCATACCAACAGTACCTAGATAAGTCTGAAGGGGAACTATAGAGGGATCTGCTTTAAATAAAGCTGGTTCTTCATCGTTTGCGATAATATAAGTTTGCCATCCTTTATGAACACACAGGTAATCACCTTTCATAAATTTATCTGATTCACTTTCTACAACGATTCCAACAGACTCACCTGTCATAGGTTCTCCTATGGCGGCAGGATCAGCGTAAGACTCTCCATCATTCATCCTTCCTCTCATATATGGATCAATAGATAGGTATAGTATTTTAATTAATACTTCACCTTTATTTAGAGGTCGAACTTCCTCTTCGTTTAATTTCCAACATTCGTCTCCAGGCATTCCTTTAGGTCTTTGATCAAGTAACCATTGTTTATTTATGTACGTCATTAATTTCTCCTTGTTAAATTATATTCCTATCTTTCTTCTGGACAACAAAATAAAGACTTTCTTCAGTAATCTCTTTCTTTATAAGACCATGGCCCAGAAATTCACAAAATTTATCTACATCTCGCTCTGTGCTTTTATCTGTTGCTGTAAGGTGTATTAAGTCTCCCGAATTAGAATCTCTAATTGCTTTATGCAGTAACATTATTGGTTCGGGGCATTTTAACCCTTTTGCATCAATATTAATTGTCATTAATAAACTTAGTTGATACTTTTCTAACTCTTCTCACCATCAATACAGCGGCTACTAATAAGCCTGTGGCCATACCTGTCCACATTCCAACCGCTCCCATTTGATCAGTAATGATATCTGTGATTGCTAGAATTATCCCTAGCGGCAAACCTACACCCCAGTATGAAATAGCCATTATTTTCATAGGCCCAAAAGTATCTTTGTAACCTCTCATACTGCCAATACTCGCCATTGCTAGTCCATCTGCAACTTGAAAGAAAGCTGCAAAAAAGAGCAGTGTTACAGCTAGAGAAACTACTTTAGGATTATCATTTAGAAGGCTCGCAAGAAACTCAGCATTAAAAACAATTACTAAACTCATGAACAGAGCACAAATAGTAGCAAGTCTTAAAGAGAAGTATGAGCTATATTTGGCTCCTTTCATATTCTTTGCCCCAACATTATTTCCTACTCTAACTGCTGCCGCGTTTCCTATAGATAAGGGAACCATAAAAAATAATCCTCCTAAAGTAAGTGCTATTCCATTAGCGGCTATTACTTCGCTGCCAAATCTTCCTAAAATTATGCCTGCACCGCTAAACATACTTAGTTCAATAAAGTTACCAAACCCAACAGGTATACCGCCTACAAGAATTTCTTTAAGTTTGTGAAAATTAGGAAAGTCAAATCTGGAGAAAAGTTCAGTACCAAAGGCAGATTTATATTTTAAGTAAATAATAAGTAAAATAAATGTAGTCCAAGTGCCTATAACCGCAGACAGGCCAGCTCCTTTTGCTCCCATTTCTGGAAAGCCAAAATTACCATAGATAAAAGTGTAATTTCCTACTATGGCTATTAAAAGCATCAGAATATTCAATAAAGTTATTGGAAGGGGTTTTGTAATACCTTCACACAATGAACGTAAGGGTTGACCCAATAGTATTGCTGGTAGGGCAAAAATAAAGTAACTCAGATATTCTTCAGAATATTTAATGATCGATGGGTCTACTTTGGCAATTGTTAAAATTGTTGCAGCTTGAGAAAGCAGAAACATACCAAATAAGACAATCGGTAAAGACAACCATATTGCCTGTCTCGCAAGCGGCCCAATATCTTTTATATTTCTTGCTCCGTATAGTTGAGCAACCATAGGTGTAACGAAGAAAAGAACACCGCCAATACCAACCATTACAGGAAACCATAAATTACCAGCTAACATGATTCCTGCCTGAACATCCGTAGAGTAATTACCGCTTTGAACAACTGAATTCACTTGAATAAGCTGTAAAGCTAATTGTGTTAAAAACATCGGAACTGCTAATTTAAAAAAGCTAGATGCTTCATTCAGTGCTCTTGTAGAAAAAAACGTATTTTTTGAGTCCAAAGGCTGTTCCATAGAAGGCGCGTATCTTATCATGTACACACGAGGCAAGATATTAGAAAAGATCACAGACCATATTGGCTAAAAAAGCTATTCGCAAAATACAATGATTTCTATGTAGATAACTTTTTAGCTCCGCAATTTGAATATTTTGGTAAGGGTCACAATATAATGGGAGCTAAATATTTCGACGTTTATGGCAGGAATATCTCAATTGGCAATTATCCCACAATGGTTGCTTCACCTGATAATTACATTCATCTAACAACATGGAGTTTAGAAGATCATGAAGGTCAAATAGATATTGGAAAATATTGTCTTCTCACTCCTGGAGTAAGGATTGCCTCGGCATCTAAGATAACTATTGGTGATGGTTGCATGTTCGCAAACAGTGCCTATGTTTCTGATGCAGACTGGCATGGTATTTATGATAGAGCAACTCCAGTAGGAAAAACTCTTCCTATTACTCTAGAAGAAAACGTCTGGATCGGAGATAGGGCAGTAGTAGGGAAGGGAGTAACGATAGGAAAAAATAGCATAGTTGCCGCAGGAGCTGTTGTGGTTAAAGATGTTCCAGCAAATGTTGTAGTAGGTGGAAACCCAGCAAAGATAATTAAAGATTTGGATTCATCCGTGGAAGGGATTACCAGGATTAAATTGTTTGAAGATCCTGAAGGCCTGAAGAATCTATATGACCAAATTGATCAATACACCTTGAAAAACAATAGCTCTCTTAATTACCTCAGAAGCTTATTATTTAAGAATAAAACACATTAATTTTCGTCACACAATTGTCACAAAGTTTCATTTGTGTAGTTTAGATAAGCATCATATTGTCTCAGCCTAAGTATTAAGTATTTTTTAAGATACGGGGAGCATTCTTAATTTGTACCTAAGTTATTTTAACGATTCTTAGTGCTTGTCATTAAGAATCTTTTTTGGAGAGGTTTAATGACAAACTCAATTAAGATACTTTTTGTATTTCTTTTCGCTTTAGTATTCTCTGCTTCGGCTTATACCGATGACACAACACCTGCTTTTATTCCCTTAGAAGGTTATGCATGTAATTTTTCAAAAGGTAAAGACATGGACGATCTCTATAAAGTAGTAGATAAATGGAATGACTTTATTGATGAAGGTGGCACACAATATAATTCATGGGTCTTCACACCTTTTTATTATAGCGAAGAAGAGGCTGCTGATATTTATTGGATAGGAGTCTCTCCAACATGGGAGGAGATGCTTAAAACCGATGAGCATATGGCAAAACCCGAAGGACAAAAGCTGCAAGCAGAATTCAATAAAGTTTCTCCTTGTTATGACCATACAAATTGGGGTTATGAAAACGTTAGAAGCGGATCTGATTCAGACGATGATGGAGTAGTTACTTTGATGTGGTGCGACCTAACTGAAGGAACAACTAGAGATCAAGTTCTTGCAGCTGATAAAAAATATAATGCGTATATGGAATCAACCGACTCTTCTGGAGGAGCTGGAAGATGGTGGCCTGGATCTGGTATACCAACAAGATTTACAGCTGATTTTCTTTGGGGAACTGGCTCAGACAGTTTGGCTGATTGGGGCAGAGCAGCAGATATGGCTGTAAACGGTGGCGGTAATCAAGCCATGCAGTCTATCTATGGTGATCTAATGACTTGCAGCAATAGAGCTGTTTACACAGTTAAAGCGGCCCGCACATCTAACTAGGAGTAAGGCATGAATAAAT
>SGZM01000020.1 GCA_004214065.1 Gammaproteobacteria bacterium
AAAGCTAATTACCGTTAGGAAGCTTTGCAACACTATAGCTTTCGGTGGAAGTGGTATCTGCTTATGTATTGTTCCTGAGCTCAATAGCGTTGCCGGCGTTATAGCCATTATGTGTTTAGGTAACGTATTTGGAGGTTTTAGTGCTGGAGGGTTTATTGTGAATCATGCTGATATTGGACCTGAACATACTGGAAGATTGATGGGAATAACTAATATGTTTGCTGCTATTCCTGGATTTATAGGAGCCATAATCACTGGAATGATATTAGATGCAACAAACTCATGGGATATGGTATTTTATGTAGTGGCTGGTATTACTTTCTTTGGAGGAATATTTTATTTCTTATTTGCCAGTACTGAAAAACAATTTAATTAGATAAAATTATGAACGAAACTATAAGAAACAACTTAAGTAAAAAAGGTGTATTAACACTAACATTGAATAGACCCGAGGTATTGAATGCAATGAACGCTGATTTAATTCTTGGGTTACTTGAGAATATTAATGAAGCAAAATCCAATAAACAAGTTCGATCAATAATAATTACTGGAAGCGGCAGAGGGTTTTGTTCAGGAGCTGATTTAGTTGATGGGGGCTGGCCAAAAACTCAAGGGCTTTCTTCGGGTGAGGCTACTTTTACTAATATGGAGAATGCTTTTAATCCTTTAGTCAAAGCAATAACCCAATCAAATAAACCCGTAATAACTGCCATTAATGGAATAGCAGCGGGCGGAGGAGTAGGATTAGCTCTCTGTGGAGATATTGTAATTGCTTCCTCCTCTGCAAAATTTAAATTAGTTTTTGGTCCAAACTTAGGAATTATTTCAGATGTAGGAGCATCTTGGTTTGTACCTAATCTCATTGGTAGGGCTAGAGCAAACGGCATGGGGTTATTAGGAGAAGATTTGTCAGCTGAACAAGCTAAAGAATGGGGTCTGATATGGGATTGTGTTGCAGATGATCAACTGATTAATAAAGCTGAAGAGATAGCTGAAAAAATAGCAGATGGCCCAATTGAAGGTTTAAAAGCCATTGTAAAAGCTCATGATAGAGCCTTATCTAGTACTCTTAGTGAGCAGTTGGATTATGAAAAAGAAACACAAAGAGTAAGAACTGATTCTCCAGACTTTAAAGAAGGTGTTTCTGCTTTTGTAGCCAAAAGAAAGCCTAACTTTAGAGATTTGGGTTAGTAAAGCTCTAAACCTGCTATGTCAATGTCGGCATAGAAGTCTTTTCCATAAGCTACTACACCTATATTCTTAATAGTTGTAAGATCAAGCTCTTCAGGAACAAACCTACTGAATCTTCCATCGCTTTTTTTAAAAGAAGAAAAAGGTATTTCTATCCATTGCCATTCGCTTGTTGTTTTAAAAGTTGAACCGTAATAGAGCCAAGGTAATCTGGTTTTTGAAGTTCTTAAAAATAAATAGTACTCTTCTCCATTACCTCTAGTTTTGACTCTAAAACCCTTGTAAGGCTTATCTTCTATTCCAATATCAGCCCTAAACTGAATAAATCCTCCATTATTCTCAGTACTGACATTACCTTCCATATGATAATAAGACAGTCCATCTTCTGAGTCTTCAGAAAACTTGACCTCAGATATTCCTCCCATCACTTGATCGGAAAAAGGTACCCACTCAACCCTCTTGTCATCTAAATTATCTATAACTTTAGTCATTAGCAGCAAGGGAGATATTAAAGTAATAATAGCAAATAAATATTTCATAGATAGACTAATCATATAGTAAATATTCTTTGGATGTTATATTCCAAATAACAAAAAAAAGAGTTAGAGTTAATAAAAAATTTGGGGCAATCAATGAAAAATAAAATTTTCTACTTAGGACTTATACTGACTATAGGTCTTTCCAGCTGCAGTGAATCTTCAAAAGAAGAGATCTCTGAAACAGAACCCTCAAGCGGTTCTTCAAAAATTGGGCTTATTAATGATGAAAGGATTTTATCGGCAGAATCCGAACCTGGAAATTGGTTAGCCTTTGGAAGAGATTACGAAGAACAGAGGTTTTCTCCACTAAAAACAATTAATAGAGAAAATGTTCGAGACCTAGGTTTAGTTTGGTCTAAAGACATGGGAACCAATAGAGCGCTTGAAGCTACCCCAATTGTAGTTGATGGAATCATGTTTTTTACAAGCACATGGAGCAGAGTTTATGCAGTAGACGCTTTATCGGGTGAAACCATTTGGCGTTTCGACCCTAATGTTCCAGGTGAATGGGCCCGAAAAGCATGCTGTGACATTGTCAACAGAGGGGTTGCGGTTTATAACGGAAAAGTTTACTCAGCTAGCCTTGATGGCAGACTGTTTGCATTAAATGCTGAAACTGGAGAAAAGGTTTGGGAAGTAGATACCATCATTGATAGAACCAGAGCTTATACCATAACTGGTGCTCCGAGAGTGGCTAAAGGAAAAGTTTATATTGGAAATGGTGGAGCTGAATACGGCGTTAGAGGTTATGTAACTGCCTATGATTCAGAAAGTGGAGATCAGGTATGGAGATTCTATACTGTTCCAGGGAACCCTGATTTAGGTTTTGAAGATCCTGCAATGGAAATGGCCGCAAAAACTTGGAAAGGAACAAACTGGTGGGAATTTGGTGGAGGAGGAACTGTTTGGAACTCAATAGTTTATGATCCTGATTTTAATAACGTTTATCTAGGTGTTGGAAATGGTTCTCCGTGGACAAGAGAAATTAGATCCCCTGGTGGAGGTGATAATTTATTCTTATCTTCTATTGTTGCGGTAGATGCTGACACCGGTGTTTATAAATGGCACTATCAAACCACTCCTGCAGATAATTGGGATTACACTGCAGTACAAGATATGGCTTTGGCTGATATGGAAGTAGATGGAGAAATGAAAAAAGTTCTTCTTCAAGCTCCTAAAAATGGTTTCTTTTATGTGATTGATAGAGAAGACGGAAAAGTGCTTAGGGCACACCCATTCGCAGCAGTAACTTGGGCGACTCATGTTGATCTAGAGACGGGTAGACCAGTAGAAAATCCTGAAGTAGATTATTCAGATAATGGAGCTTGGGTTTTACCTGGACCTCTAGGAGCCCATAATTGGCAAGCAATGTCTATAGACCTTGATGCTGGCTTAGCTTACATACCCACTCAAGAAAATCCTTTTTTCTATGCGATACAAGAAGACTATAAAAAAACTGGAGTTTACAAAAGAAATCCTGGAAGGTGGAATATGGGGATAGAAATGAGTTCTCTTGCTCAAAATATTCTTAATAATTTAGAATCTCAGCCAAAACCAGGAGGATTTTTAAAGGCCTTTGACCCTTTAACAGGTGAAACTAAGTGGTCAGTAGCTATACCTCATTACTGGAATGGTGGAGTTTTAGGAACTGCAGGTGGACTTGTCTTCCAAGGTGATGCTTTAGGTATGTTCTCAGCATATGATAAAGAAACTGGTGAAAGACTATGGGAATTTAATACCTATACTTCCATGTTAGCTCCTCCAATAACCTTTGAAATCAATGGAGAGCAATACGTCTCTATACTTACCGGTTCAGGTGGTGGAGATATGTTTGGAGGAGAACCTTTACCACCCATTGAGGTACAGGCCTCTCTGACCTATAACAATTTTGGAAGAATGCTTACCTTTAAGCTTGGTGGAACTGAAACATTGCCTATCCCAGATGTTAGAGATAAAACAATTCCCGAACAAAATTTAATGCAAGTAAGCATCGGACAGCTACAAAATGGTGAGAGTAACTACAATGACTATTGCGCCGTTTGCCATGGCTTTGTAGTTAAATCGGCTGGTGGAATACCAGATCTAAGAAAAATGACAGCCGGAACTCATGATGCCTTTAATCAGATTGTTCTTGAAGGGCTTCTAGCTAATAATGGTATGGCATCATTTGCTGATGTACTATCAGAAGAAGAGGTAGAAAATATACACCACTATGTAAAAGCGCGAGCTCATGAAGATAGAGAAGTTGCTTTGGGGAATATGGAAGCCCCGCAATTCACATGGTTCGGCCAGGAAGAAGAGTAAATCACTAATCTAAGGTGAGTGTTTTTGGAGGGAGATCGGGAGGAGGTATTTCAACAAATTCAAATGAAGGCCTCCCCTGCTCTGGTTCACCCTCCTGAATTTCATAAGCATTTGACTTCTTGCCTTTGTTCTCTTTGTTTAGAACACCATAAGACTTTCTTCCATTAAGCTGCTCTCCTTCTTTTAATTTATGTAAGGCCTCTTGAGCTTTTTTATGATTTTCTTCATTCCAAATTAATTTATAAGAACGAGGATCTCCAATTGGTTTATTTGAAGGGTCAATTTCCCTTATCCATAAAAAAAGGCCCCCTTCGTTAGTCTTACGTTTATTTGGTTCCTGTATTACAACCCAAGAAATATTGAAATTTTCAGGTAATTCTTCTGAAGTTGGCCATCCTAATATTCCTAAAAAACCATTCCAGCTAATAATATAAAAAATAGATAAAGCTATTATCGCCACTAATTTAATTTTTCTTGAAAAGCTAGTATAAAAGCAAAAGATCAGCAGAAGAGCTGCCACAACAACGTAAGAAATCGTCAGTAAGAGTCTTTCCTCTAGCATAGTTATTTACCACCAAGAGCCTTGGTAAGAAGTCTCTTAGGAAGTTGATTTATGTTTGAAACTTCTTTGTTGCCATCGACAGAAAATCTCAATGCTGTAATTTCATCCCCCACACCATTGAGAAAGTGTTGTCCGTAATAAATTAACTCCACCGAGGGATTAAGTTTTTCTACTTTGACTGTCACCGGAAGAGGATCCTGATAATTTGATTTGTAATGCAATAAATTAATCACATATTCTCCTGTCTGTAATCCTCTAACTGTTACTGTCTCTTGATTAATTGGACTGGAAACTACTTCTCCTTTGAGACTAATGTTGTCTGCAAGGTTACCTCTATCATCCCTATCAAGATGCATTAATCCTGAATCTCGATTGTGGTACCAAACTAAACTTCCTTGAGGATCTTCTACAACCGCGTCTACATCATCAGGATGTTCATCTGGCCATTGAATAGATATTAATACCTCAGCCTTTGTATTGATCTTTCCAGACTCCTCAGAATTATTAATTAACATAAATGCGATGGCAAACATGAAGGCAAATCCCAATAACGCATTAAAAAGTAAATCCGTAAATACATCCTGTTCTTCAGATTTCTGAAGGATCTTATGTTTCATTTATATTCTGAATTCAGATGATTCAAGCTTCGACTGAGGCTTGAATCTAATAAGAAATATTGAAACTTCAATAACATGCTAGTTACAAGACCAGTTAATGTTGTGTACAAGGCTACTGCCATCCCTCCACTCATGGTGGATAGCAACTTTTGTAGTATTTGTGGATCAAAATCTTTAATTTCACCTATAGGTAGTAACATTAAAATAAAGCCTATTACCGTACCCGTAAGTCCAAGTTTTAATAGTATATCCACAATTAAATAGCCTATCGAATGTCTGTTAGAAAGTTCGTCTTCCAGTAGATTGTAAAGAGACGGGGTCTTCTCAAGATCATTTCTTTTTATAAGGTACCTACCAATTAAAGTATCTTTTTCAGGTTTATCTATACTTGATATCTCTTTGTCCAGAGTAATAGCTATATAAAACCAATGTAAAGTAGCCAATAGGTATATAACTAAAATTATCAAAGAAATCTTGCTACGATCAGAATTAATTATCAATTCAATTAGATCTAATTGAAACAATAAATAAAATGAAAAAATAATTAAAGAAAGCACTAGAGAAGCTTTTAATAAAAGATAATTGGGTTTTTTAGTTATTAGCATAAATCCTAGTCGTGACTAGCTCCATCTATCTGGTTAATTTTTATATCAGGAGTTAACAATATATCATCAACACAATGAATATTTACACTTATCTGGGAAGGATCTCTTCTTCTAACATGATGTGTATATACTCCGCAATTCTTACAAAAGAAGTGCCTAGCAATATTCTTATTCCATTGATACTCAGTCGTATGTTTTCCTCCAGACAGTAATGAAAATGCATCCTTCTTTATTGATTTCATAACAATAGATTTTTTTAAACACAAAGAACAATTACATCTGTATATGTCTTCAAATATATCTTTTGTAGAAAATTTAAATTTAACTAGACCACAGTGACATGAACCATAAAATTCTTTCATTTATATATGCCCTGCTTGTCCTCCGTCTACTTCTATAGATGTTCCGCTAATATATGAAGCAGCATCAGAACATAAAAAAGTCACAAGCGATGCAACTTCTTCAGAAGTTCCATATCTTCCTACTGGCACTGAAGCTCCATTACCTTTTATAACATCTTCCATTTTTCCGCCTGTTGCTTCAGCAATTTCAGTAGCTGCTCTTTCCCACATAGCAGTATGAATAAGTCCAGGTAGGACAGAATTAATTAGAACTCCATCAGCACCATATTTTTTTGCCAATGACTTTGAAATAGAGATCATAGCTGCCTTTGTTGCTCCATAATCTATAAGGGCCGCATTTGGATACTTTCCTGCAGAGCTAGAAATCATAACTACTCTACCCCATTTATTTGCTCTCATACCGGGTAAAAAAGACCTGGTACACCTAACCGCAGAAAGTAGATTGAGTTCATGCAGTTCTTGCCAGTCTTCATCCGTCATATAAAGAAAATTTCTTGAAGGAGATGCACCAACATTGTTAACCAGGATATCTACATTGCCATCTTCTTGGACATTTTCTATAAAACTTTGTGTTGATTCTCTCTCTCCCATATCTGCCACATAACCTTTAATTGAACCATTTATAGTTTTTAGAGAAGATAGTTTTTCTACCGATTCAGCAGTTCGTGCGCAAAAAGAGACATCAGCTCCATGTTCAGCTAACATTTTTACTGTCGCTTCACCAATACCGAGACTTGCTCCTGTAACTACTGCTCTTTTACCACTTAGATCTAGATCTATCATATTATTTCCCTCCAATTAATAAGTTCATTTTAGTATTACCTCTTTCATATCTATTATCATCATTCTGATCATTTAATACAAAACCAAAAGAAAGATACAGACTCAAAGCGGGTTTCAAAGAATCATTTGTAATCAAAAAAATTTCTGTAGCTTCTCTTTCTTTAGAAAAATCAACACATCTCTTTAATAATTTTTTTCCTATACCCAGTCCTTGAAACTGTCTTGCAACAGCCATCTTTGCCAGCTCGTAAATTCCTTTATCTGTTTGAATCATTGCAGCAGTTCCTACTACTTCACCATCTAAAATAGCAAAAAAAACCTCTCCTCCTTTCTCAAGAACATAAGACTCAGGATTTTGAAGAGTTTTAAGGTCTTCTTCTTCCATGACGAAATATTCCTCTATCCAAGCCCTATTTAGGAATTCAAATGCCGGTTTGTAATCTTTATTGAAAGGTACTATTTTTAGGTTATCCATTTAAATTTTTCAAATAAATTTGGAAAGCTTCGCCTCCTTCTGAAACGTTCTTATTCCAATCTTCAGATGCGCTGTCATTTGCCTCGTCACTAATATATTTGAAACAAAAGAAATTAATTGATTCTATTAAACAGAGCTTTGCAAGTGCGTAAGCCTCCATATCATACAAATCAGTCTTTATTTCTTGTTTTGAAGTAACAAAACTATCTCCAGTGCCGCAACTTAAACCCGGTCTATCAAGGAAAATGTCACTGATGTCGTCGTTAAGAGTAACTCCAAGTGGAAGACCTATATCTCTTAAGTCCATATCTCTCTGCTTGAAAGTGGTAACCTCATGTAGACCTTCTAAATCGACCCTTGAGGAACCGGCAGTTCCAAAGTTAATAATATTGACTGGTTTGTCTATTCTTAAAGCTCTATTAACTGAAATTAGTGCGTTTACCTTACCTATCCCGGTATAGACAACCCTCCACCCTTCAGCCTGTTCAATACTCAGCTCCTCTTCCATTGCAACTGCAATAAGTGTATTTTTTTTTGTTAACTCAGTCCGCATAACTTATGAGACTAGTAATGGGTATATCAATTTTAGATGATCCATTTAGGGACTTAAGTTCTATAACAACAGCCCCTCCAACCACTTTGGCACCTAAAGACTCTAATAGCTCTTTGGAACATTTCATAGAACCTCCTGTTGCTAATAGATCATCTACAATCACTACAGATTTATCATTTAGATCTTTCTTTTGAATGCTCAAAGAGTTAGTGCCGTATTCGAGCTCATAATTTTTTTCTATAAGTTCTCCAGGAAGTTTACCGGGCTTTCTTATCATTAAAGCGCCAAGCTCTAGGTGTTCTGCAACCAAGGTGCAAAACAAAAAACCCCTTGCATCTATGCCTGCAATATAATCAGGAGCATGAGGTTTAATAGCTTCAACAAATTTTTCTTTCAACAGCCTAAGTCCTTTGGGTTCAGCCAATAAGGGACTTATATCTCTAAATAGAATTCCTTTAGAAGGAAAATCTGGGTAACTCTTAATCCATTTTTGAAGATCTTCCATATCTTTACGCGCGCTTTAAAAAAGGCATAAAAGCAATGTTTAATAGCAAATAAACAAGTAGTACATTAATTAGAAGAATTTCTGGACTAAAAGTATAGAGATAACAAAGACAAATAAATATAAACACTAACTTAATATACTCTATCTTTATTATCTTTTCGGCATCTAGCCATTTAGCTGTGCAGTACATCGAGAAGATAACTATGGAAACAAGGACAACTCCTTGATCATATTCCATATTCTTATCAGCAAAGAGTACTACTGCTGCATACGACATGCATAAAAACTGCGTAAAAGCATAAAATTTCGTTAGAGTTTTTATTTCAGGATCATGCTTTTCAAAATTCTCGGGATCAAATTTCGGTATGGCTGATCCATCCGGCGACCAACCCGCTCTAGCAGTTATAACATTATAGAAATTTCTAAGAGAGAAAGAATAGGATAAATCCCTAAAAATTTTTTGATAGATATGAATATTTGCCTTAACAGGATCGAAAGTTTTGATTGCTCCTCTTATTCCGTAAATACATTCTTCATTATCTTTTTCTTCTTGAAAAGTTGAGAAAAGCCTATCCCATATTATAAAGACACCTCCGTAGTTCTTATCTACATAAATATCATTCTGAGCATGATGAACTCTATGATTGGAAGGTGTTACAAAGAATAATTCATACCATCCAAGTTTAGGAATATGCCTAGAATGAACCCAGAACTGATAAATTAAATTAAGTGTACCTACTGATACCATTACGTAAGAAGGCACTCCAATTAAAAATAACGGGATATAAAAGATCCAAGAGATAAAAAATCCTGTTCCAGTCTGCCTTAAAGCAGTAGATAAATTATATTCTTCACTTTGATGATGAGCTACATGAGATGCCCAGAATATCTGTCTCTCATGGCTAATACGATGAAACCAATAATAAAAAAAGTCGTACGCAACAAATGCAAATATCCAAGTTATCCAAAGACTGGTGTCCATTCTCCAAAGTGCAAAATGTGTTTCAATTTGATAGTACACGTAACCACTAAAACCTATCTTAAGAATTCCGCTTGTACCTCTTATAGATCCCATAAAAAGGCTACTAATAGTATCGTTTAATCTATAGGTATTCTTACCAATGAATTTCCCATAGGCTAATTCCAGGACAAGAGCCAATAAAAAAAACGGTATAGCTATTTCAACATAGTCCATGAATTACATTTCGTACCAGTCCAAATAAGAGCCCATTACATCTAAAAACTCTTCTTGATTACACAAAGTTTTAAAATGCTGAAAAGTTAAAGGATAGTCTATTTGAAAGTTTTCACTTATCAGTGCTAAATTTTTAGTTTCTAGCTGCTCTAGGTAGTGGCCCTCTCTCAGAAATTGTGCAAATTCGCATACAAAAGATATATCAGCAATAGTTAATTTATCACCGGCTATGAACCTTGTAAGAGATAGTGCTTTTTCAAGGCCATCAAGATAAAACTCATAAGCAGCTTTAGTTCTTTCATAAGTATAGGTAGTGATATCTTCAAGTTCCAAAAGATAAACTTGAAATTCTCTTGAGAAAACAAGATTAGCATCCAAAAAACTGTCTATTCGGGATGTGAAATTTAAATCACTGCCTCCATAAAGAGATTTATCTTTACACTCTCTTGCAACCGCTCTTAAGATGCTATTAGATTCAAAAACTCCAAGTCGTCCCTCGCCTACGAATCCTGCCGGTACAGTTCCAAAAGGATGTTGTTCTATAAAACCATCTGTCTTATACAAGGAACCTCTAAAGCCTCTCTTACTTTTGATTTCAAATGACTTAAGTTCCTGTTTATCTTCTTCTGATATTGGCTTGGCATCAAAGTCCCATAACCAATTTGGCATATTACTCGGTTTATCCCCAACTACCTCTAGATCTACACCACCAATTTTGGCAGTAATAATAGACTTCCACACCCTAGGGTTAGGAAGATAAGAAAATATCCTTATCTTACTCAAAGTCTACTGGGTTTCTATGGCTTTTTTGAAAGCAGGCCTACTTTCCAATTTCTCTACATATGCTTTTATATTGCTCATTTCATCTGAGACACACCCCAAACGATTACTCATAAAGCAAGAATGTCCAAGCATTATGTCAGCTCCAGAGAAATCACCTATCAAATAGTCTTTGCCTTCCAAGTTTTCGTTAACAGGCTTTAAAGCATTAGAAAGAAGTCTTTGTGCTTGACCTAAAACTGTCTCATCTCTCCTTTCAGGAGGAAGAATGACAGTATGAACAACAATAGTATTCATAGGAGGCATCACCATTCCTTCGCAATAATGAAACCACTGAAGATATTTTGCAAAATGTTCAGAGTCTACTGAAGGTTTTAATCCTCCATTTTTATGTTTTTCCAAGATGTAGTCAGTTATTGCTCCTGACTCCCAAATTTGAGTATCTCCATCCTCTAAAACTGGGACCCTGCCTAATGGATGTCTTGCTCTGTGTTCGTCAGATTTTAAATCAGTAGGGCTAAATGCCATCTTATTAAGTTCGTAAGGTAATTCTAGCTCTTCCAGAAGCCAAAGAATCCTTCCGGCTCTAGAATTAGGTGCAAAATGTAATTTCAACATAACTTTCTCCTTTTGTATTAACTCATTATAAGCATAAAAATTAGAGTGAGAAATCCTAAGAATCTCCAATTGAAGAGATAATTTCTAGAGCTTTCTTTGCCATGTCATTCGGTACAAAAATATGATCATGAAAATATCCAGCAAAAACATTTGCAGGTATATCTTCTTTAGATAATTCGCCGGATAATGTTGCAATTAATCCACTACTTTCAAGACTAGAGTGAACACTTAAAGATATACATTTAAAGATAGTTTCATAATGGATAGAATTTTTATCTGCAATTTCTTTTGTAATTACTAGTGTAGAACCCTCATTCTCAATAAATGTAGCTAAAGGGTTTAAAGAATTGACCAGTTCCTTAATAGGTTCTTTGGAAGTCATGAAAATGAAAGATTCTTTAACTAAGTAAGGATTTAGATTTTCTAAAATTTCTTTCAAATTTTCTTTAGCAGACATTATTAGTGGCAAGCTAAATTGTATTTCTTAAGTCTGTAATAGTTATAGGGCAATGGAGTAATAAAACCTGCCAGCAACATAAAAGGTATCACCCACCAAACTAAAACCCCACCAGCAAAAACTACATCCACAGTATTCATCGCAACTTCCATAGATATCATAGATATTAAAGACATTCCTGTAGCAGTATTGAATGCTGCTCTTAAATTCATCTGTCGTGAAAGGATTATTGTTTCTAGAATAATTGAAGTTATTAAGCCATTGATTATTGCCAAAGTCATAATACCCAACATCGGAAATGCTATCTCATTAATTTGAAAGTATAGAATTGTCCCAAAGTCTCCTATGGAACAGCCCAGCAAACACCAAAGAGTATTAATTGATGAACGTTTCCAAGTATGACGACATGTCCACGATATACCTATGTCTTGTGCATTATCTATTTGCGAGTTACTCATTATTTTTTTTCTTTGTAGTAGCAAAAGCCTCTAAAGCAATTTCTCTTGAAATCTTTAAATCTACAATGGGTTCTGGATAATCCTTACCAAGTTCAACTCCTGCTGAATCAAGAACTTCCTTAGGAGCTTCCCAAGGACTAAACAGATATTTATTTGGAATATTACTCAATTCAGGAACATATTTCTTTGTGTATTCTCCTTCAGGATCAAATTTCAAACCCTGTGTGATAGGATTAAAAATTCTAAAGTAAGGAGCAGCGTCAGCTCCAGAGCCCGCTACCCATTGCCAACTAGCACTATTACTGGCCAGATCAGCATCTACAAGACAATCCCAAAACCATCTCTCACCTTCTCTCCAGTCAATAAGCAAGTTCTTCACCAAAAAAGATCCAACTACCATTCTTAGTCTATTATGCATGTAACCGGTTTGCCACAGCTCTCTCATTCCAGCATCCACTATAGGATAACCAGTTTCTCCTCTTTGCCAAAGGCGAAGGAATTCTTCATTCTTTTGCCATGGGAATGTATCAAATTTTTTCTGAAAATTTACTTTAGGTAAGTCAGGAAAATGATAAAGAAGATAGTACGAAAACTCCCTCCAGCCTAGTTCACTATGGAAGTGAGCAAGACTTTTTTCAATACCAGTAATTGTCTCTTTTGTTTTAGCTCTATACCAAACTTCATTAGGTGATATTTCTCCAAAATGTAAATGAGGCGATAATCTAGATACAAATTCTTGAGAAGGGAAATTTCGTCCCTCTTTATAATTAAGCAAACCTTTATCTAGAAACTTTTCTAGGCTCTCATCTGCCCCTTGTTCACCAGGGTTCCACTCTTTCTCAAACCCTTTATACCAATCGATATCTGGAAGAAGAGATAAGCTATCTAGGCCATCAGATTGTATCTGCTCAGAATAAAGATTCTTAATGTCAGATATATCTATAGGAAGCCTTGGTTCATCGGAGTTAAGGCAACCTTTTTTATAATAAGGGGTAAAAACTCTGTAAGGAGTTCCATCATCTTTTGCAATATTCCAGGGCTCCCAAAGTAAGGAACCGCCAAAACTTTCAACCTTTATTTCTTTATTCTCGAAATCTTGTTTTATTTCTTTATCTCTCTTTATTCTCCAAGGTTCATAACATCGGTTCCAAGAAATATAAGATATTTCGTGTTCCTCTGCGAGTTGCTCAAGAACCTTGGAAGGATCTCCTTTGTATATAAGTAATTTTCCATCTAGACTTTCATTAAGAGTTCTTAATGAGTGATACAACCACCAACGACTGGCTGCTCCCATTGAGAATTCTTCTGAATTAGTATCGTCTAGAATATATATTGGCAGTAAAGAGTCGAATTGACTGGCACTATCTAATGAAGGATTATCTTTTATTCTTAAATCCTGCCTAAACCAGTGTATAGATTTCTTATTTTGCATTTAGGCAGTGAAACCTCCATCTATAGTATGAATAGATCCAGTAATAAATTCACTTTCATCTCCAGAAAGGAAAAGCATTAATTTAGCTATTTCACTAGCATCAGCATATCGACCTAGGGGAATTTGACCTTCAAAAGCTTCTTTAGAATTTTCTTCTCCATTAATTTCTGAGATACCGTCTTCTAATATACGCATCATTTTCGTTTCAACCGGAGAAGGATTAACAGAATTAACCCTAATATTCATTTCAGCGCATTCTTTTGCTGCAGATTTTGTTAAACCTACGACAGCATGCTTACTCATAACATAAGGAGATAACAATGAAGCGCCAGTTAAACCTGCAACACTCGATGTAATAACAATACTACCACCTCCTCTATCAGATAAAGCCGGTATAGCAGCTTTTAAACCTAAAAAAGGCCCTTTAGCATTAACCTCCATGACACTATCAAAGGTTGACTCATCGTATTCAGTAATGGGCATGATCTCACCAGCGACTCCGGCATTGGCAATAAAAATATCTAGCCCTCCATATCTTTCCTTAGCAAGATCAACTGCCTTTTGATTATCCGATAGCAAAGTGACATCTCCTTGGAAGTAGCTCAATTTATTAGAATTAATTTCTTTAGAAACTTCAACAAGCTCATCCTCATTTAAATCCACCATGAGAACATTAGCCCCCTCTTTTAGGAAGAGCTCAGTTGCGGCTTTTCCAATACCACCAGTAGCTCCAGTAATAATAGCTACTTTATCTTCCAGTCTATTCATAAACCTCTCTTTGGAAGCCTTGGTTTAAGCTTATTGAGTCAGCAAAAATAGGCCTCGAATAATGAAAATACCTCCAACAGATAAAACTATGAGTTGAGTCCATCTGAAGAAGATTGCATCGTCTATTATATCTAAAACTTTCTTGCCTAGAGTAGTTCCTATAACTGAAAGAATAATAGCAAATATAAGAAATGTTAGATTTGGCCAATTTTCAGTATTAAAAGAAACCAGAAGACCGCCAAAAAAAATAATTTTTGAGATATGTCCAATCGTTTGAGCAACTGCTTTTGTGGCTACTACTTGGTGTCTAGTCATCTCTACCCTTTGGAAAAAAATATCAAGTAAAGGGCCTCCCACCCCAGCAATCAAATTAGTTCCAACTACTACTCCACCAGCTAGAACTCCTATAGGAGGTTTAGTTACATCTAAGGAAAGTTCCTTAGGAACTGCCCATGCTATAAAAGGTAATAATCCAAGAGCAAAAATTACTAGTATCTGGCTAGGCTGAAAGGCTATAAAAAATAAAATAATTAACGAGATAGAACTGCCAATAAGTAAAGTTAAGACAATCTTCCAGTTTATATCAGCTCTATTCAACCATGCCCTATATCCATTTGAAGTGGTTTGGATCAGCCCATGTAGAACCATTGCAGGTCCAACTGGAAGAAAACTTATTAGTATGCCCATTAAAATAAGACCCCCCAACATACCAAATATTGAAGATAAAAATGCAGTTGCAAAGGTGGCTGCAAGAATAACAACCAAGATTAAGTCTAATTCCATTAGTTAATATCTAAAGTAAAAAGTTTCATATATAAATACTCTCTTTAGATACTATTTTTCCACTTTCTCCATTGTCTGGATTATGGCCTCCACAAGATACTATTTCAGCCAGGGCTTGGTCATTTTCCATTCTAAAAAAGGTAAATCCATTTTCTTCTTTTACAGAATAAATAGATTCACATACGAGATCATCTGGATTTTCAGCCGTTATACCTCTTGCAAAAGATGGCCAAGTACCCGTAGAGCTACTTACAGGTCCAACTAAGAATGTTTTTACCCTGTTCTCTAGTTCTATTTCACCCGATTTTATTATTGATGCTGCTGCAATCGCATGAATATCTCCAGAAAAGATAAATCTTGAAGTTTTTCTTTCAGATATAGATTTTATCAGTCGTTGATGTTGTAAGAACCATCCTTCCTGCCAGAGGTATTTGTTTGCTTTTGTTGTTAAAGAGCCTTTTCGACCAGAAAGTAACTCATTCACTACAGTGCCTGATGCTCCCTCTTCGGCTACAACATCTGGATACCATTCTCTCCATTTCCCAGCGGTATAACCGAAAGGATGGGATGGAATAAATGCAAGATGTTTTGCTTTGGACTTTTCTATTCTTGAAAGAAGCCATTCTTCATCTTGTTTAGAAATTAGCACAGCATCCTTATTACCTAATGTCATATTACCAGCACAGTCTGCAATTAAACCCTCAAATACATTTCCGTATCTAATTCTTCCTATACTTCTTCCTGGTTTACCATCGGGAGTATCTAATAAAGGTGGATAAAAAAGATCAGCCATTTTCTTAAAAGCGCCTTTACTAAATTTATCAGCAGGAAAAGTTACTATCTCCTCTTCAGCATCATCATTCTCAAAATAATCATGGTCATCTGGGATAAAGAAAATTGGTGTGCTTTTAAATCTTGTGCCATATAGAGAAGCGATCTGCTCATTGCCTATTTTTTTAAGCACACTCTCATTTGTTTCGCTATCTGCACTTTCTAATCTATTGAAAGCGCCATACCGTAGTCTTAAATAGCCTCCCAAAAAGAACTTTATTAATTTGCTATTACGACCTACTGGCGGAGAACTTTCTCCTCTTAAATCCCAGTAAACATGATCACCAATAGATATTGCAAAATCTGGATTTTTAGCTAACCCTTCTTTGAAGATATTTTGTCTAAAAGAGAAAGGTTTGAAAAATTCTCTCCCGGAAGCCCGAAAAGCATCACCACCACCAGGACAAGTAAAAGACATAATAGAAACCATTTGAGTTTCAGCTTCAGGATCTGGAAAAGTTTTAATTTTCCAAGTTTTGTAGATGGGTTCATCTTCTGACAATAATTGCAGCTGATAAGATCTATCTGATACGAGTTTATTTGAAATAAATTGCCAATGCTTACCTTCTTTATCTATTTTCTTACCTTTAATTAAACTCTTTTGATCAAGTATAAGTTCTAATTTTGAAGTGCTCTCGGAAAGAGATAAAGAGATTCCTAGTCTCTCGTGGCTCGCTGAAGATAAGATATGTTTAACTTTCTGATTGCCTGAATTCTTAAATAAAAAACCACCGGCAACTAAGGCCGATAAGACTGCTGAAATCTTAAGGAAAGTTCGTCTTGAGTACACTGTAGCCTTATAAATTTTCGAAGGCTTGCTTTGCTGCTCCTTCTATAAAATCGATATCTTCTTCACTATGAGCCAAAGAAATAAAATGATTATGGTAGGCAAGCATGTAAACGCCTCTTTTTACACACTCATCGATCCATTTAATATGGGTTTCAAAAGTTACACCTTCTAATCGATAGTAAGGCATTGAAGGAATGCCAGACGAAATTAGGTTAAAACCTTTGTCAGAAGCAACTTTCTCCAGTCTTGAATTTAGCTTTTTACCGTATTGAATTAATACAGAAGGAGCATCAGCCTTTTCTAGTTCATTTAATGTTGCAATAGCTGCGGCCATTGGAGGAGCACTAAAAAATTGAGTTCCAGTAAAATAGACTCTTTCAGCAGCTTTTTTGAGATCATTAGTACCTACAAGCGATGCTAAAGGGTGACCATTAGCAATTGCCTTTCCAAAACAAATCATATCTGGACTAAATGCAAAGGCTACATTAGAACCTTTTAGGTTGATTCTAAAGCCGGCCCTTACATCATCAACTATAGTAAGGACTTCGTATTTCTTACATAAGGCAGTTACTTTTTTCCAATACCCTTCTTCTGCAAGAGAATTGTCTCTTGAAACAGGATGATCATATGGTGAAGAAATAAAACATGCTATGTCAGAGCCGTGTTTTTGTAAAAGCTGTTCTAAGGCTTCGGAATCATTCCATTTTACCTTTAGAACATGTTCACTATCTGAAGTAATAATTCCGGGTCTATTTTTTTCTTGCATCCAAGGGGCAACACCATGATAACCATCATCAATTTTTATGATTTTCTTTTTACCGGTGAATTCACGAGCTATCATCACTGCTAAGCTAGTGGCATCTCCTCCATTCTTACCGAACAAAGCCCAATCGGCTATATCAACCATTTCAACTAACTTAGAAGCAAGATCAACCATTACCGGTGACGCAACACTTACTGTATTACCTTTATCAGCCGAAACCTTATAGGCTTCCTCTACTTCTGGATGGTTATATCCTAATATTGACGGCCCGTAGCCACACATTAAATCTACATAACGATTATCATCTAAATCCCAAAAATAAGCCCCTTCAGATTTTGAAAAGAATTTTGGACCAGATTCTCTAATAGCATATTTATAATGCCCGAAAATACCTCCCGGAATTACTTCTTTGGCTTTTGTTAGATACTCGTCAGATTTTTTTACTTTGTAAGTGGTATTTTTCATTAAAAATTAATCGAAAAAACAAACCGCTCTTACTTCAATACTCTCTCTAGGAGTTACTCCTTGAGGAGTATCCGGATAATCAAACGCACTATGCAAAGTAGGAATAAAAGGTTGTTCATCCGAGTCGTAAGTCTTAAACATCAAGACTTCTTCTTTGGTCATCTTAGGATAAAAATACCATTTATGTTCATCACTATGTGAGGATTGACAAATCTCAACTGTTAAAGCATTTGGTTGGTCAGGGAGATAATTAAATAAATCAGTGGGTATTAATTCCTTGTCAGATACAGATCGCTTATCACAAACAGCAAAAGGTGTATCAACTCCATCCTTATCAAACCTTCTCCATAGATTGTAAACAACGATTCTCTTGGGATTAATACCAGTTTCTTTCAGGAAAGGATCTAATGTGGCTCCAAAACTAGTAGTGAAATCATTATGCACTAATCTGTGTCCGCCTTTTCTTTCACCTGACTCAGCTTGCGCTTCATTTCTTGTTATGTGAGAAAATATTTGAACTGTATCAGCTCCAACTTTCTCTTTTACATAGCTAGCCATCTCATCGTAATAAACATTCACAACGTCTTCATCATTATAAAAATCTTCTACAGAAGAAACATGATTTATCAGCTCAAAACCACCCATCGTAATATCGAAGTTAGATTCTCTGGCATTGTGAACAGTCTTCTTGAAAGCTTTGAGATATTCAGGCAAGACATTATCTTCACTAGGTTCTTCTAAACCATAAGCAGGCTTAGCTTCATTTTCTTTTAAAGGTTTTCTGTAATTAAATTCTGCTTCAATATTCATAAGTCAAAAATAGTAATAATTTGAAATATATTACAACATTTTGTATTGAAAGATTATTAATATAAGAGGGATAGACTTAGCTCTATTTATTTTTTGATTAGAAACTTTCCCAATACTCCTTATAGCTCTTTGCAGTGTTCTTTTCGTTTTTTTGGTATTGAAGAAAAGCTTTAAAAACACCTAAATCTAGATCTGGATCTAAATTCTCTCCCATTCTAATTAGATTAAGGCACCAAAAAGCTTGCTGACCCCATCCATTTACACCCTTTATAGCTGAAAAAGGTGAATTAAGTCCTAACCAACCAGGGCCAATTTGCATTGTTTTTTCTAAAGATGGAGTTTCAGATAAATTATTGTCTAAAAGCTTATTAGCTATATTAGGATCGATACAAAAGGGTCTTGCTATGCCTATAACATCACAAGCGTCTTGGCTTAAAGCATTATTCATTCCTTCAGTACTTCTAAATCCTCCTGTTACCATTAAAGGACCTTTAAAAACGGATCTTATGTCTTTTGCATAATCTAAAAAATAAGCTTCCCTTGCAATGGTGCTTTCACGTCTCTTTTCAGCTCTTTCCGGATTCAAGCCCATGTCAATACCAACCAAGTGAGGTTGTTCATAAGTTCCTCCTGAAACTTCTAATAGATCCAAACCTTCATCATTCAGCCAGGTAGCAACTTGAATGGCTTCCTCATGAGAAAATCCACCTTTTTGAAAGTCAGCAGAATTTAATTTAAGTGATACTGGGAAATCTACCCCTACAGATTTCCTGACGGATCTAACTATTTCAAGTAAGAATTTTGCTCTATTTTCTAGAGTTCCACCCCACTCATCATTACGTAAATTAATATCTGGTGAAAGAAATTCAGAAATTAAATATCCATGAGCACCATGAATTTGCACTCCAGTGAATCCAGTATCTTTAGCAATACTGGCACAATGAGAAAATTTACCAATAATCTCTAAAATCTCTTCATGAGAAAGGGCTCTTGGCTTGCCAAATTGTGCTCCCGGCATTTGAAGCTGAACTTCTGAAGGTGCTACAGGAGTTTCTGCAACTGATGCAGGTGTTTGTCTACCAGCATGGGAGATTTGCATCCATAAATGAGTATTATTTTTTGTTCCAGCCTCAGCATATGAAATTAAACGGGATAATTGTTCATTTGTTTGCTGCCCTTCTATGACAACATTGCCTGGTCTTTCAAGATAACGATGATCAACTTGCACATTACCGGTTAACAGTATTCCTGCTCCTCCAGAAGACCATCTATCATATAAATTTACATGCTTAGAGGTGGCTCTATTTTGTTCATCAGCCAAACCTTCTGTCATAGCGCCTTTGCAAATACGATTC
>SGZM01000021.1 GCA_004214065.1 Gammaproteobacteria bacterium
TTTATTGAAATTAAAAACACTTTTAAGGCTAAGAAAAGAATTAAAAGCTTTCCTAGCTAAAGAGAAACCAGATATTTTTGTTGGCATTGATTCGCCTGATTTTAATCTACCTATTGCTAAATTCTTAAAGAAAACACATAGAATAAAGACGGTGCAATACGTCAGTCCATCTGTTTGGGCTTGGAGAAAGGGCCGTATAAAGTCAATGGAGAAGTTTATAGACTCTGTTCTAACATTATTTCCTTTTGAAGGTAAATCTTATTTAAGTTCTTCTATCAATGTTTCTTATGTAGGTCATCCTTTACCATACAAAATCAATCTAAATGAGAACGATATAAAAAATAAAAAAGAAAATAGTGTTGCTTTATTACCTGGAAGTAGGAAGTCAGAAATATCTTTGATCGGGAATCTTATGGTAAAGACTGCCAGAGAATTAAAGGAGGAGAATCCTGCATTAACCTTCTTTATGCCTTTAGCTTCAAAAAGTCATTTAAGCCTGTTTACAGAAGATATGGATGATTTAATAAATGTAAGTTATGGAGATTCTCAGGATATATTAAGGAAGTCTAGATTAGCAATTATCACTTCTGGAACTGCAACGCTTGAATCAGTTTTGTCCTATACACCCTGTGTAACCCTTTATAGAACAAATTGGCTTTCCTATAAATTAATAAAACCATTATTAACCATTGAAAACTTTTCTTTGCCAAACTTAATTTCTGGAAAAGAGCTCTTACCTGAATTACTTCAAGAAGAGCTTACTGTCGAGAATATCAAAGGCGCTTTGAATTCGTTAGATCAGAAAGGTTTAGACTATTACTCAGATGAGTTTGAGCAACTTAAACGAAGCTTAAAGGCAGGTGGTGCAAGTAAGGCCTCTTCTGAAATATTACATTTATTAAATTGCTAACGGCTGGTGTGGACGAAGTAGGCAGAGGTCCTTTGGCAGGACCGGTTGTTGCCGCTGCTGTAATATTAAAGCTAGACGAAAAAATAGAGAAGTTAAATGATTCTAAAAAGCTTTCTCCTGCTAAACGAGAAAATCTAGTTGATACAATAAAATCTAATTCTATTTCTTGGTCTATTGGTATCAGTTCTCAAATAGAGATTGACTCTATTAATATTTTACAGGCTTCTTTGCTTGCAATGAAAAGAGCAGTTGAAGGATTAAAAATAGTACCAGAATTAGTCTTAATTGATGGTAATAAAGCCCCAGATTTAGGTATCCAAACACAGACTATTATAAAAGGTGATCAAAGTGAAAGATGTATTATGGCTGCTTCAATTCTTGCAAAGGTTCACAGAGATAATTATATGAAGGATATTGATAAGTTTTATCCAAATTACGGGTTTAAATTACATAAAGGTTACCCTACAAAGTTGCATCTAGAAGCATTAAAATCATATGGAGTGACTAAAGAACATAGACTAAGTTTTAAGCCAGTAAAGAATATATATGAATCAAATTGAAACATTGGATTTTGTTCACCTTCATGTACATTCTGAATACTCATTAGTAGATGGAATTATTAGAATAGAGGATTTAATTGATCATTCCGTTAACCTTGGTTACCACTCAGTTGCTCTAACTGACCTTACTAACCTTTTTGGATTAATTGAATTCTATAGATCTGCTAGAAAAAAAGGCATCAAGCCTATAGTAGGCTCAGAAATAAACGTATCCAAAGATAAAGACTCAATTGCAGCTCCTCTTGTCTTGTTGGCAGCCAATAAGCAAGGATATATCAATTTAACTAAGTTAGTCTCGAAAGCTTATGTTGAAGGCCAAATCAATGGAGAGCCCACGGTCCTTTTTAGTTGGTTAGAAGAATATTCCGAAGGGATTATAGCCTTGTCAGGAGGAATGGAGGGGCATATAGGTAACTCGCTTTTAGCTGGCAATGAAAAACTATCTGAAACTAGAATAGACTTCTTTAAAAAGATCTTTAAAGATAATTTCTTTATCGAAATACAAAGAACAGGAAAAGCAAATGAAGAAGAGTATAACAAATCAGCACTTCGCTTAGCTTCAAAAAAAGAAATACCAGTAGTGGCAACCAATAATGTTCGTTTTTTAGATGCAGCAGATCCTGATGTTTCTCCTTCAGATTTTGAAGCTCATGAGGCAAGAGTATGTATACAGAGTGGTCACATACTAGACGATCCGAGAAGACCTAAAAATTATACTGAAGAGCAATTCTTCAGAAGCAAAGCTGAAATGGTTGAATTATTTTCAGATATTCCAGAGGCGCTTATTAATACAGTTAAGATTTCTGAAAAATGTAATATTGACTTAGAGTTAGGAAAATTTTATCTACCTGACTTCGAAGTGCCAGATGAGTATTCAAGAGAAGACTTTCTCAGGAAAATTTCGTTAGATGGACTGTTAAATAGAATAAAAAATATAAAGGAATCTACAGATCCTTATTCAATAGAAGAATCTTCATATACAGAAAGATTAAATTATGAATTAGATATGATTTGTAAGCTTGATTTTGCAGGGTACTTCCTCATTGTTGCAGACTTTGTAAACTGGGCTCAAGAGAATAGTATTCCTGTAGGTCCTGGAAGAGGTTCTGGTGCTGGATCAATAGTAGCTTATGCATTAGGTATAACTGCTATAGACCCCATTAAATATGACCTGTTATTTGAAAGATTCCTTAATCCTGAAAGAGTTAGTAACCCCGATTTTGACATAGATTTTTGTATAGAAGGTCGCGATAAAGTTCTTGAATATGTTACCAACAAATACGGGAAAGATTCAGTTGCCCAAATCAGCACAAGAGGCACTATGGCAGCTCGAGCTGTTCTGCGTGATGTGGTCAGAGTTTTAGGAAAGCCTTATGGATTTGGAGATAGACTTGCAAAGGCGATTCCAGATGTTCTTGGCATAAGTCTTGAAGATGCATATCAAGAAAAGCAATTTCAAGAAACTATAGATGAATCTGAAGAATCAAAAGAAGTCTTTGAAATGGCTTTGAAGTTAGAGGGATTGTCTAGGAGTGTAGGAACTCATGCGGCTGGAGTTGTTATAGCACCAACTGCTCTAACTGACTTTACACCTCTTTTTTTAGATTCAGATAAAGGTACGGTAGCATCCCAATTTGATATGGGTGATGTTGAATCAGCTGGCTTAGTGAAATTTGATTTTCTTGGACTTAAGACCTTAACTATTATCGATCAATCAGTCTCTAGAATTAATTCGAAAGCAACAAATAAGGATGAAGAAATAAATATTGATAATTTATCTTTGAAAGATAGTCAAACTTTTGAACTTTTACAAAGAGGAGAAACTACAGGAATATTTCAACTTGAATCAAGAGGTATGCGAGATTATTTAAAGCAGCTAGTACCTAACGACTTTGAAGATATTGTAAGTATGAATGCCTTATATCGTCCAGGTGCGTTAGGAATGAATATGGTAGATTCTTATATAAATCGTAAACATGGAAAGGAGGACGTAACCTACGGACACGAAGCCGTAGAGAAAATATTAAGTACAACCTACGGCGTAATCGTTTATCAGGAACAGGTTATGCAAATCGCCCAAGAACTTTCAGGGTTTTCTCTCGGTCAGGCCGATATCTTAAGAAGGGCGATGGGTAAAAAGAAAAAAGAAGAGATGGAGAGTTTACGATCAACATTTGTTGATGGAGCAGTTAAAAAAGATGTGAATGAGCGATATGCGGCTAATCTATTTGATCAGATCGAGCAATTTGCAGGATATGGTTTTAATAGGTCTCATTCAGTTGGCTATGCCTTAATTGCCTATCAAACAGCTTGGCTAAAAGCACATTTCCCTGCAGAATTTATGGCTTCAGTTTTGTCATGTGATCTAGGAAATACAGACAATATTCAACTATTTGTTGATGATTGCAGGAACATCGGCTTATCTGTTCTAAGTCCAGATATCAATAGAAGTACTTACAGATTTGAGGACCTAGATTCAAAGACAATCCTTTATGGTTTGGGTGCCATTAAGGGTATTGGTTCTTCTTTAGTGGAAGAAATACTTTCTGTACGAAAAAATGAAAAATTTAAAGATATCAATGATTTTTGCATGAGAGTAGGTTTCAATAGAATTAATAAACGTATTCTTACTACATTAATTGGATCAGGAGCGATGGATTCACTAGGCAAAAGGGAGGACCTTTTTCGCAGAATAGATTCATGTCTTAAAAACGCTGAACAAGCCTCTGAAAGAAATAAAAGCAATATTAAAGATTTATTTGGAGAAGAGATAATTGCACCAAAAGAAGACGAGATTAACACTGATATAGAATTTGATGAAGTCTCTGCAGAATGGAGTGCGTTAGGTTTCTATTTAGATTCTCATCCATTAGAGAACAAGAAGAAAGAAGTTAGGAATATGTGCGGTTTCTTTATTTCAGAGCTCCAATCTGAATCCCACACTCAAAGGATAGCGGGATGCTTAATGCAGTTTAATGTTAGACAAGGAAAAAGAGGCAGGTTCGCATTTGCCACCCTAGATGATGGTTCGGCAAAGATAGAAATATCAATTTGGGCAGATGTATTTGAAAAATATAGGAATTTGTTAAAAAAAGGGCAAGTTTTAGTTGTGGAAGGCATGATAGAAAAAGATGATTATTCAGATTCTGCAAAATATAAAATGATTGCAGAGCGGATATTAACCTTTGATCAAGCTCGTTATGAGTATATTAAAAATATTAAAATAGATATTGGAGACAGTCCAGAAGAAGCACAAGCTCTTGTTAATTCTATTAAAGAAATAGCTAACAGTAGTGACGGAAATCCTATTTTAATATCCTATAAAGGAAATTCTGCGAAAGCTGATATTGCCCTTCCAAGTAATTACTCTGTCAAAATTAATGATTCTTCAATCAAAGCTTTAGACAAACGTTTTGGGGCAGAAAATATAGAGTTCGTTTATCATACTCAGAATCATATAAACTAATTAATTACCATGTTAAAGAGTTACTTAGATTTTGAACAACCTATAGCAGATTTAGAACAACAAGTTTTAGAGTTACAAGACTCAGAATTAGGCGATGAGTCTGTCCAAAAGGAAGTCATCCGATTGAATGAATCCATCATGAAAACCACTGAGAAAATTTATTCCAATCTATCTCCCTGGCAAAATGTTCAGGTAGCCAGGCACCCTGAAAGGCCTCATTTTCTTGACTATATTGAAAGAATTTCTGATAACTTTGATGAATTGCATGGGGATAGACATTTTTCTGATGATAGAGCTGTTATGGGTGGTATTGGTTCAATAGGTGAGTACAAAGTAATGTTTATCGGACATGAAAAGGGACGATCCACTGACGAGAAAATTTTACATAATTTTGGTATGTCTCAACCAGAAGGGTATAGAAAGGCGTGCAGGTTGATGCAATTAGCTGAACGCTTCTCTCTTCCTGTAATAACTCTTGTAGACACTCCGGGAGCGTATCCTGGGATAGATAGTGAAGAAAGAGGTCAAAGTGAGGCGATTGCCCATAATCTTAGGGTTATGTCATCTTTAAAAACACCAATAATCGTGAATATAGTTGGAGAAGGGGGCTCAGGAGGCGCTCTAGCTTTAGGAGTAGGTGATCATATAACAATGTTGGAGCATTCAACATATTCTGTTGCATCCCCAGAAGCTTGTGCAAGTATAGTCTGGCGAGATTCCACTAAAGCTGATCTTGCAGCTGAGGCAATGAAATTAAATGCCGAAAGTATTCTTGAACTAGGCTTAATAGACGAAGTTATTCCCGAACCATTAGGCGGTGCTCACAGAAGTTTTGATCAAACATCATCTAATTTATCCAAAGTTTTAATTAAAAGTTTAGATCAGCTTACTAAGCTTCCCATCAACTCTCTTCTTGAAAAAAGATACGAGAGATTGATGAGTTATGGCTCGATTTAATGTCAAAGTTTTTTTTAGATCAAAAATTTTTAAAAAATTTTAAAAAGCTAGGGATAGCTTTTTCAGGAGGCCTTGATTCTTCCGTGTTGTTGAAATTGATCACAGAAAATAATGAATCCATAGATCAATTAACTGTCTTGCATATAAATCACAATATAAATAAGCAGTCTGATAGTTGGGAATTATTCTGTAAAGAAAGAGCTTCTGAGCTAGGTATAGATTTTATCTCTTGGAAATTAGAAAGTTCAGACAAGATTTCAGAAGAGTTACTTAGAGACAAAAGACATGAAGCTTTTAAGGAATGGGCTGATGAAAAGGATTTAATTCTTACAGGCCACCATTTAGACGATCAAATTGAAACAGTTATATTTAGAATTTTTAGAGGTACTGGACTAAGAGGCTTAGAAGGCATAAAAGAAGTATCCAAAATTAATGATCTAAACTTTTATAGACCGTTATTAAACTGTAGAAAAGAAGACTTACTTCAATATGCCCATGACAAAGGTTTGTCTTGGATTGAAGATGATTCTAATAAAGAGTCTTACTTTTCTCGAAATATAATTAGAAATGAGTTGATGCCAAAGATAACTGAAAGATGGCCTTCAATTGATAAGGCCATAGGTCATTTATCTTCTAGGGCTTCAAAAGCAGATAAAATACTCTCAGAAGTTGCACAAGAAGATTTTATGAATATTGATGGTTCAACAGAAGCCTTAGATATAGTAAAACTTCAGTCTTTTTCTTACGAAAGACAAGAAAATCTTATTTTTCATTGGCTGACACATATTAATAATTTGAATATTTCTTCAGGACAGAGAATGCAGATACTATCTTCAATTATTAACCCATCTGAAGGTTCAATTAGTTTCTCTGCCAATTCAAGAAGCAGGGATTTGAATATCAAAATTTTAATTTCGCATGAAGAAGTGAGAATATTAGATGACACAGCACTAATACCGTTACCAAATGACACATCTTTGGAATGGAATCTAAGAGATACAATAAGCATACCTTCTGGGAAGCTTTCCCTAGTAGAATCTCCTGGAAAAGGATTGGATAAAAAATTTTTAGAACAAGGAGCGACAATTAAAGCCCGAGTTGGAGGAGAAAGATGTAAGCCTTTTGGCAGGCACAAGAGCCAGAAGATTAAAAATCTTTTTCAAGAGTTTAAAATACCTGACTGGAAGAGAGATTTCATTCCTTTAATCTATATAGGTGACAGGATAGCTGCAGTAGGAGATTTGTGGGTTTGTGAAGAGTTTCATACAAGTATTGAAGAAAAAGGAATGTCTATTATTTGGAATCAGAATCAAAATTAAAAAAAGGAGAGAGATATGAATTTAGAAACAGTTAAATATGATAAGAAGGGAGCAGTTGCACTAATTTCATTAAACAGACCAGAAGTAAGAAATGCTTTCAATGCAAGGATGACAGAAGATATTCTAGAGGCATTGATAACCGCAAAGAAAGATAAGGATGTTCGATCTATAGTACTTACAGGAGAAGGACTTAGTTTCTCCGCTGGTGCAGATTTATCGTCAAGAGATAATAAATGGTCAGATACAGAAGTAGCCCTAAATGAAGGTTATTTACCGAGTTTAAAAGAAATAATAACAATGCCTAAGCCAGTCATATCCGCGGTAAATGGAGCTGCAGCAGGTATTGGTAGTGCCTACGCTATGGCATGTGACTTAACTATCATGTCTGAAGATGCATACATTCTCCAAGCTTTTAGTAATATTGGTCTGATACCGGATGGTGGAGCTAATTGGTTTTTAACCAATACAGTTGGTTACAAACTTGCATATCAAATAGCTATTGAAGGTGAGAGGATAAATGCTAAAAGATGTCTAGACCTAGGGTTGATAAATAAAATCGTATCTAACGAAGAGCTTCTACATGAGGCACTTTCTTGGGCCGAGAGATTGAGTCTTCGTTCATCTCAATCCTTAAACCTTACAAAGCAAATAATGAGAAAATCATTAGATAGTTCGTATGAAGATATTTATGGATTAGAGGCAAAAACTCAAAATACTCTTACTGGCTCAGAAGATAATATTGAGGGGGTCACGGCCTTTATGGAAAAGAGGCAACCTAACTTTAAATAAACACTAAGAGCTCTGGCTCTCAAGCTCTTCTCTTAGCTCTATGTGCTTTTCTTTAGTAAGAGGATAATACCAAGTTAAAAATAAAGCAGGCAAGAAAAAGGCTGCACATCCAAGGCAGTAATAGATTCTCAAGTAGAGCATCGCGTCTTCTGAATTATTAGTACCAGGAATAAATCCAGAAAAATCCACCAATATAGCTGCAGCCCAAACAGCTATCATGGCTGAGACTTTTGCTATCATTCCATTTAAGGCAAAGAAAGTACCTGCGCGTCTTCCTCCTGTTTTGAGCGAATCTAAATCTACTACATCAGCAAGCATTGAAGCTGGAAGGAATTGAAGTCCTCCGAAGCAAAACCCCTTCATCAAGAAAAGAATATGAAATTCATTAAAATCTCCTCTTTCTAAAAAGAAGCATAAAAAACTAACTGATCCTGTACCAACAAGTGTTATACAAAAGGCCCTGTGTTTTCCTATAGTTTTACCTAACCAAAGCCAAAATGGGATTCCTATTAGTCCTGCAATAAAGTATCTAGCATAGGATGCCCCAACTGTTTCAATGCCTATAACATCTCTAACAAACCATAAAGACAAAGTATTGCGAAAAGACTCTCCAGCAATTACTAAAAAGATAATGCATAAGATTCTTACAAGTAGTGGATTTTCTGCAGCATATTTAAGGCCTTCCATTAAGGGAATCTTTTTTTCAACTTTTGGCATTGGATCGGGTACTTTCCAAAGTGCCCATGCTGCAAATAATGGCAATAATAAAATAATTCCTATTCCCATACTTGCCAAGATATCAGCCATCTTTCCTGATGTAGAAAAATCTTGAAATATAAAGATTGCGGCCAGCATTCTCTTAATTGCTTCTGAAAAACTAATACCTTGCCCGGAAACCTCTATGGCCAAAGGAATGAGTGCAGAAATTAATAAACCTATCAAGGTCCATCCTTCTCTTCCGCCAACAACCCTTGATCTTTGGTGATAGTCAGGAGATATTTCAGCCCCCCAGGCACCATAAGGAATGCTTATGATAGTTGAACCTAGGTACATCAGCATCATCCATAAAACGAAATAAGCTATGGAAACCTCAGTGCCAGGAATAAATAACTTATATATTGCCAACATCATTATTGGCACACCCAAGATAATCCAAGGTTTTCTTCTTCCTATAGAAGTCTTGGTGGAGTCACCTAATTGCCCTAAGATAGGATCGGTAATTACATCTGTAAACCTAGCAATTAAAAGTAGGTTTGCAATTATATAAAGAGGTATTCCTACGACTTCAGAATAGAAAGGAATAAGCCATATAGCTATTGGATAACCAATCATTGCTAAAGGAGTTGCTAATCCTCCATAAGCAAATATCGTATTACGGTTTACAGTCGCAGTACTCATAAAACTCCCCTAGAAATATCTTATTTCGTAGTTATATTATAGTTTTGAGTTATTTAGACAATCTATTTAATCCACTAATAACTGACTCTAATCCAGCAATTACAGTGTTTTGATGAATCCCAACTCCCCATACCGATTTATCTTTGAAAATTAATTCAGAGTAAGCCACTGCTTGTGCATCTGAACCAGAGCTTATTGCATGCTGATGGTAATCTGAGATCTTTAAATCAATATCAAGATCTTTTTTGATGGCATCAATCACTGCATCTAATGGCCCATTTCCTGAACCTTTAATTGATATTTTTTTGGTATCACTTAAAAGGCTCATTTCAATTTGATCTGATTGAGTGCCATCATTATTAGCTTTTGAATTTATATTATGTTCCAAGAACTCATAATTTCCTGATTTAGCAAGATAAGTATTTTGAAAATTATTCCAGATATCAGATGGTGATATCTCTTTTCCTGATTCATCAGCTAATTTTTGAATTACTTGACTAAATTCTATTTGCAACCTTCTTGGCATGCTAAGTCCATGATCTTTTTCTAATAAATAGGCGACACCACCTTTACCAGATTGGCTATTTATTCTTATAACAGCTTCATATGATCTTCCAACATCTTTAGGATCTATAGGTAGATAAGGTACTTCCCAGATTTCTTGATTTGAATTTCTTATTTCCGTTAATCCCTTTTTTATTGCGTCTTGATGTGAGCCAGAGAACGCAGTGAATACCAGGTCACCTGCGTAAGGATGTCTGGGATGGACAGGTAATTGGTTGCAGTACTCAGCCTCTCTCATTATCGGATTTATGTTTGAGAAATCAAGATGGGGATCAATACCCTGTGTAAGCATATTCAAAGCTAAAGTTACTAAATCTACATTTCCAGTTCTCTCGCCATTTCCAAATAATGTACCTTCAATTCTATCCGCTCCAGCCATAACACCTAATTCGCTTGCAGCAACCGCAGTACCTCTATCATTATGAGGATGCAAACTTACTACAATATTTTCTCTATTTTCTAAGTTTCTACACATCCACTCAATCTGATCTGCGTATAAGTTTGGAGAAGACATTTCAACTGTTGCAGGTAAATTTATAATTGTTTTCTTGTTTTTATTAGGTTTCCACACTTCATTTACTGCATTACAGACTTCTACAGCATAAGGTAGCTCTGTTCCGGTGAAGCTTTCAGGGCTATATTCAAAGGTCCAGTCTGTATTATGGTATTTTTGAGATTCTTCTAATACCCATTTTGCTCCATCTGTAGCTATTTTTTTGATACCAGCTTCATCACTTTTGAATACAACTTTTCTTTGCAAAGTAGAAGTCGAATTATATACATGGACAATGGCATTTTTCGCTCCTTCAAGAGCTTCAAATGTTCTTTTAATTAGCTCAGGTCTGGCTTGAGTAAGAGCTTGGATAGTTACATCAGCAGGTACTAAATTATCATTGATAATTTTCCTTACAAAATCGAAGTCTGTCTGTGAGGCTGATGGAAATCCTACCTCTATTTCTGTAAATCCTATCTCTAAAAGAAGATTAAACATTCTTAGTTTTCTTTCTTCTCCCATAGGCTCAATTAGAGCTTGATTACCATCTCTTAAGTCAACACTGCACCATATTGGTGATTGTTTTATTGAGTTACTTGGCCATTGTCTTTCCGAAATATCAATAGCCTCGAAAGCTCGATATTTAGAAGCGGAATCATTAATTATTTTAGTCAATTTTTATCTCCAAATAGTGAATAGATTTTTAGCTTTATAAGCAGATAGTATTACCCGGTTAACTCTTCAAATAAGAGACCGGGTAAATCAGTCGAAGCAACTTATATAGGTTTTTGACTAAAATCATCAGCGCTAGCTTATATATGCCACCTATCTAGGTCAAGTTGAGACTTTCAATCCATAGAGTAGAATCCCTCTCATGGAAAAGAATTTAGAGAATAAATTAAGCCATCTTGGTATCAGTGTTTGGAAAAACAGATTTCAAGAAGTCTACACTGTCTCTGAATTAGACATGTATTTAATAGATGATTGTTATCTATTCATATTTGGAACGGCTGATCAAGAAAGAACTCAAAATGACAAGGAATTTTTCTTAAATACTTTATTCAAGTCTCTTTATAAAGAAACAAAGTCCAGACAGATAAATCCTAATGAAATTCCTGATATTAGTCATATTTTTATATTTAATTCAGAAGTGCCGGAATTTTTAGCTGATTTCAATAAAGACAATATTTTTGTTCAACTTTCTATGGAAAGTATTTGCTCTTCAAGAGAAACCAAGACAGACTTTCTGAATACTGTAAAAGAAATAATAAATTAATAAAAAAAGTGGAATATATATATTTTGATTATAGTCACTTAGATAATGTTCTGGAGATTGAAGAAGAATCAAATCCTTTCCCATGGACCGAGTTAAATTTTAGAGACTGCCTTGAGAAGGGTTATTACGCTTTAGTTCTCCAGAGAGATAAAACCTTTATCGGATTTGCAATTATGGCAATTTCATCTGAAGAATCTCATTTGCTTAACATTGGAATAAAAAAAGAAGAAAGAGGTTTAGGATATGGTGAAAAACTACTCAACAAGATGATAATTGCAGCTGAAGTAATGGGTAGTAAAAAGATTATCCTGGAAGTTAGGATATCAAATAAATCAGCTTATAAGCTTTACGAAAAATTGGGTTTTGAGGAGATTGGAATGCGAAAGAACTATTACAGGCTTCCGCAAGGGAGAGAGGATGCATTTGTTATGTCAAAATCTCTAAAAAAAGGAATAGCTAGTAAGCTCTTTTTTAATCGTAATTAAAGTATTTTTTCTATGTCTGCTTGAATTTTTTCAGGCGTTGTAGACGAACCATATCTGGCTACGGGCTCTCCTTCTTTATTTATAAGAAATTTTGTGAAATTCCATTTAATTTTTTCAGTTCCTAATAATCCTTTTTTTTCAGTTGTTAAAAAATTAAATAAAGGATGTGCATCGTTTCCATTTACATCTACCTTGCTAAATACAGGGAAAGTATTTGAGTAATTTAAAGTACAAAATTCTACAATCTCTTCATTAGATCCAGGCTCTTGGCCGCCAAATTGATTACAAGGAAAAGCCAGAACTGAAAAATTCTCAGAACCATATTTTTTTTGGAGCTCTTCCAGGCCTTCATATTGTGGAGTAAATCCACATTTGCTAGCAGTATTCACGATTAACAGGGTTTTGCCTTGGTAATCATTTAACTCTACTTTATTACCCTTTGCGTCTTCACAACTGAATTGATAAATGTTTTTAGTCATTTTTTGTTTTTATTTTTTATAATGCTCAATTATAACAAGATAGGAGAAAGGGGTGGAATATAGAAAGCTTGGAAATACAGATATAGAAGTCAGTGTTATTTGCTTGGGAACGATGACTTGGGGTGAACAAAATACTTTTGAAGAAGGTTACGAGCAGATGAATTATGCGGTGGAGCAGGGGGTTAATTTCTTCGACACTGCCGAACTCTATCCGATACCACCTAAACCTGATACTCAAGGACGAACTGAGGAATGTATTGGCAATTGGTTTAAACAGACTGGAAAGAGAGATGAAGTAATTCTCGCATCTAAAGTTGCTGGAAGAGCTCCTATGAATTGGTTCAGAGGAAAGTGGACTCTCCTAGATAGAGAAAATATAGAGACTGCTATAGATTCTAGTTTAGAGAGACTTCAGACTGATTATATTGATGTGTATCAACTTCATTGGCCAGATAGAAGGATGGGCTCGTTTGGCGCTGATGGATTAGGATATAAGCATTATGAGGCAGAAACAGTCCCAATACTTGAAACATTAAAAGTTCTTTCAGATCTAGTAAAAGCAGGAAAAATAAGATACGTGGGATTGTCTAATGAAACACCCTGGGGACTTTCAGAGTTTATTAAATATTCTGAGATGTTTGATCTTCCTAGAGTAGTTTCGGTACAGAATGCTTATAACTTTTTAAATCGAACTTATGAGCAGGGTATGTCAGAATTTCATCATAGGTCTCAAGTTGGCTTATTAGCTTATTCTCCTTTAGCGCAAGGCTATCTATCTGGAAAGTATATAGATGGTGCCCGTCCAGAAGGTGCTCGCACTACTTTATTTGAAAGAGGAGATAGATATGAAGTTCCAGGAGCAAACGAAGCAGTCAAATCTTATGTCAATTACGCCATATCAATTGATATGGATCCCTCAGTAATGGCTAATGCTTTTGTAAATTCAAGAGATTTTGTCACTTCAAATATTATTGGAGCAACAACTATGGAACAACTCAAATTAGCAATTGGGAGTATTGATGTGAATTTAACTGAAGAAGATATTAACCAAATTGAAGCTATACATAGAAACAACCCAAATATTTGTCCGTAAATTTGAGCAAGTTAAATTTAAGCTGGTCTTGGAAGACCTTTGATCAGCTAAGCAAAGAAGAACTTTATGAGTTGTTGAGTCTTAGGCAGTCAATATTTGTTGTTGAACAAAAATCTTGGTATCTAGACGCTGATGGGTTAGATAGTTGTAGTCTCCACCTACTCGTTAAGCTTAACGATATACTTCTAGGTTATCTAAGGTTATTGCCTCCTAAAGTAAAATACGACACCCCATCGATAGGCAGAATTGCTATTTTAGAAAATTATAGAGGAAATAAAATTGGATCGAGATTAGTGAAAGAGGGAATGCAAAAAAGCTCAGAAACCTTTTCTACTCATTCTCTAACTATTTCAGCTCAAGAGTACTTAATTAAATTTTATGAAGCTCACGGTTTTAAGGTTTTTGGTGAAGTTTATGATGAAGATGGAATACCGCATGTTCAAATGGTAAAGGATGAATAAGAATAAACTCAGAACTGTATTCTTATCTTCAGGACTCGTTCTTGGAGCTGTAATGGCAGCTTTTTCGGTTGTTCAGGAATCTAATCTTTCAAACTATGATTGGGCAGCTAAAATTGAAGATAGGTCTATACCAATGGAAAAATACCTCACTCAGCTTGATGGGCTCGCTACGGATAAAAGATCTCCAATCACTCAAACTGACAAAGAATATGTATTAGAGAGAATGATTGAGGAGGAGTTACTCATTAAGAGAGCTATAGATTTAGGCATGCTAGACAATAATCCAATTGCAAGAGGAACAATTGTTCAGCAGATGATCAAAACAATAATAGCAGAAAATGCCAGATACGAAGTATCCAATAATGAACTTCAATCTTTCTTCAATAACAATATTGGCTTTTTTACGAAGTCTTCTAGATTGAGAGTTCAACAAATATATTTTTCTGATCAAGAGTTTAGTAACCAATCTTTAATTGAAGCAAATAAAGCATATGAGATGCTTTTAAATGGGATAAGCTTTGATACTGTTTCTGAATTAGGTAGCGAGTCGGCTTTGAAAATACCAAATAGCCTTATGACTCTTTCGAAAGTTAGGGAATACATTGGACCTAGTTTGATGAACCAAGCTCGTAACTTAGAAGCTGGCTCTTTTACAGAGCCCTCAAAAGTTTCCGGAGGTTATAAGATCATTTTTTTAATAGAGAAAGAGTTGGCCAACCCCCCGCAATTTAGTCTAATCAGAGATAATGTATTAGCAGAGTATCGTAAGCGAAGAGATGATAATTCTTTAAGAGAGTATTTAGACAACTTAAAGAATTGGTATGATATTTCAAGAAACCTTCCAGAATAAATGCAAAAAAAATTCTTTTTTGCGATCTTAATTTTCTTTTTGAGTGCTTCTTTACTCTCTCATCAAAGAAGTGAATCTTATTCTAAAGTAAACATTGAAAATGAAGAAAACCACAAGAAAGCGACTGTAGAATTTAGTATACAAACCTCTGTTTTACAAAGATTAAATCTAAACTTTACACAAGATTGGGAAAAGGAGTTTACTGAAGAAGTTATAAATAATTTTAAACTAAGTCACAACTGTCAAATAAGAAAAACACCTTTTTTAAAAAGTTCATTTTCTACAGGATATGTAACTCTTTTTTGGATGACAGACTGCGACACTGAAGAGATAGAAATAAACTTTAATCTTTTCTTTGAAAAGGACTCATCCCACACTCATATTGCGACTTTTACTATTGACTCCGAAGCCAAGCCTGAAAAAGTATTTACCCTTTCAGACAGAAGTTGGAAAGAAACTGATAAAAAGACCGAAGAGACTTCTTTACTGAAGTCATTCCAGGATTACTTTAATTTAGGGTTTAATCATATATTATCTGGATTTGATCATCTGGCTTTTTTATTGGCTCTTCTCCTTCTTAATCTGTCCCTAAAACGACTAATTTTGATCGTAACAGGCTTTACGATAGGTCATAGCATTACCTTGGTATTAGGAGCTGTAGATATGATAAAGCCTGCATCTCAATTAGTAGAGGCTCTAATTGGTTATTCAATAGTTATAATTGCAATAGAGACTGTCTCTTCAATAACCAATTTTCATAAGACTTACAATCGGACATTAATTTACTTATCGTGTTTACTATTAATTTTCTTCACTCTATTTGGTTATAGTAAATTTTTGATTGGTTTGGCAGGTATAAGTATTTTTTCTTACTGTTATTTAAGCTTAATATCTATTCACAAAGATTTTTCAATAACCTTTGTTGTCACTTGTCTATTTGGTTTAATCCATGGCTTTGGTTTTGCTGGAAATCTTGCTTCCATAGGATTGATGGAAGGCCGATTATTGCCGGCTATCCTTGGATTTAATCTGGGCGTTGAGTTTGGGCAAATACTTGTTGTTTTTATTCTTGCCTTATTACTCTACTACTTAAATAAATTTCTGAATAAAAATATAGATAATCTTAGAGTTTACCTTGCATCAGGTCTTGCATGCGTAGGAACTTTTTGGTTCCTTGAAAGACTACTTTAAATTATTCTTATATTTTCAGCTTGAGGTCCTTTTTCCGTATTTTCCACTGAAAACCTAACTCGGGTATTTTCTTTAAGTTTTCTTCTGTCTTGAGATTGTACTGACCTTAAATGTACAAACAAATCCCCACCTTTGTCTCTGATTAAAAACCCATAGCCTTTGCTAGGATCAAACCATTTTATCGTTCCTGTTTCACCTCTGAAATTCCTTTTAATTTTTCTACCATAAATAAAGCCTACAACCGAGAAGAAGCCCATCGACCAAAAAATTACAAGGACTACATACATGGCATTGGTACCAACCGGTAACTGTCCATTTGATAGATAAGAGATGAGGGCTGTGTAGAGAACAGCAAAAACACCACTTGTTATAAAAGCTCTAAAAAACATATTTAACGTGAATTATAACTAAAATAGATTAAGAAACTCTATATCAATTTCTTTATCTCAGTCATTTGAGTATTTAGGTTTTTCAGTTCAGTTGATAATACAGCAAATCTTTCCTTTTGATTCTCTACTAGTTCTTGCGGTGCATTCTCTATAAAATTTTTGTTGGATAATTTGGTGTCTAGCATCTCTTTCTCTTGACTAAGCTTAGATATTCTTTTGCTTAGTCTTTGAGTTTCTTCCTTCACATCAATTAAGCCTTCTAGGGGAATCATTACTTTCAAGCTATCTAAAGTAAAGATGGATGATGGTGGGTCTTGAGAATCTATTTCTGCCCAAGTAATATTTTTTAGCCCAGAAAGATGGGTAATATATAGACTAACTTTATCTAAATTATCTTTATCTTCAGATGAGTTTCCTTTAAATACTGAAGGGATTTTAGTTGATGGTTTTATCAATAGCTCACCACGAATGTTTCTGATACCTGAAACTATATTTTTAAGCCACTCAATAGTAAGAAAATCTACTTGTGAACTATTTTTAATTTTTTCCGGGTAATCACAGATTACTAAACTCTTTTTATCTGATTTATGATGATCTTTAAACTGGACCCAAATTTCTTCAGTAATAAAAGGCATTATGGGATGAGCTAATCTTAGTGTTTTCTCAAGCATGTAAACCATTGATTTAACTACTTCGGGCTTGATTGAATCATCTTCATTTAAACTTATTTTATGAAGTTCAATAAACCAATCACAGAATTCATACCAAATAAACTCATAGATTGCCTTTGTAGCTAGATCAAATCTAAAGTCTTCAAAAGACTTATTAACTTTTTCTAATGTCTCATTAAATTTTTCATCAATCCAATTATCAATAATTGTTTCACTTCTCTTTTCTGAGATACCAAATTTTTCAATATTAAGGTTGATAAATCTTGCAGCATTCCATAATTTGTTACAAAAATTTCTGTATCCTTCAACTCTTTTTATATCAAAGTTAATATCTCTCCCCCCAGATGCAAGAGAGCAGAAAGTTAACCTCAAAGCATCGGTTCCATATGATTTAATTCCATCAGGAAACTCTTTTTTCGTTTGCTTAATGATTCTCTCTTTCATTTTTGGCTGCATAAGACCTGCAGTTCGTTTTTCAAGAAGAGCATCTAGGCTGATGCCGTCAATAATATCTAAAGGATCTAGTGTATTGCCTTTAGATTTTGACATTTTTTGTCCTTCAGAATCTTTAATTAATCCATGAATAAGTATTTTTTTAAATGGAACTTCTTTTATAAAGTGAGTTGTCATCATTATCATTCTTGCAACCCAAAAGAAGATAATATCAAACCCCGTCACTAGAACGTTCGTAGGATGGTACCTAGAGAGTAGATTTTCTTTTTGCGGCCAACCCAAAGTTGAAAAAGTCCACAAAGCAGAAGAGAACCAAGTATCTAGAACATCTTCCTCTTGTCTTAACTCTAGGTTGTCTAAATTATATTTTTTACGAACTTCCTCTTCAGATTTACCCACAAAAATATTTCCATCGTCATCAAACCATGCAGGTATTCTGTGCCCCCACCATAGCTGTCTGCTGATGCACCAATCTTGTATTTCATTCATCCAATTAAAGTAAGTATTTTCCCAATTTTTAGGAATAAACTGAGTTTCATTTTCTTGAACTACCCGTATAGCTTCTTCGGAAATTTTTTCAACATTCACAAACCATTGATTGGTGACTAATGGTTGAAGTACAGAGTTACTTCTTTCACTTCTGGGAATCTGAACCTTATAGGGTTCGGTCTTATTTAATTGCCCTAATTCCTCTAAATCCTTTAGGATATTTTTTCTAGCTTCTTCAGTGGTGAGCCCTATAAATTTTTCCGGCACATTCTCGTTTAGTGTGCCATCAAAATTTAATATATTAATTATTGGAAGACTGTGCCTTTTTCCTACCTCAAAGTCATTAAAGTCATGAGCAGGAGTTATTTTTACACATCCAGTTCCAAATTCAGAATCAACATAATCATCTGCAACAATAGGAATTTCTCTATTTACTATTGGTAGATTCACAGTTTTGCCAACTAAGTCTTTATATTTAATATCTCGTGGATTTACCGCTAAAGCAGTATCACCTAGTAATGTTTCAGGTCTAGTTGTTGCTACAGTTAGTTTTTCATTTTCTTTGGTGAAATAGTCGATGTACCACAAATGGCCATTTTCTTCTTCCGAAGATACTTCAAGATCAGAAAGAGCTGTTCCAAGGACTGTATCCCAATTTACTAATCTTTCTCCCCTATAGATTAGACCTTCATCATATAATTTTATGAACACTTCTTTAACGGCAAGACTTAAGTCATCACTCATCGTAAAAGCTTCTCTTGACCAATCTACTGAAGCCCCGAGCCTTCTAAGTTGTTGGGTAATAGTATTGCCAGATTTTTCTTTCCACTCCCATACCTTTTTTTCAAATTGCTCTCTGCCTATATCTTCTTTAGATACTCCTTCTGCTTCAAGCT
>SGZM01000022.1 GCA_004214065.1 Gammaproteobacteria bacterium
AGGCTTGGAGACGCCTAATTCATAATCTTCTCTTCTCATATTTTCTATCAGGACCGATAGATGTAATTCACCTCGCCCAGAAACCTTAAATTTATCAGGTGAATCTCCCGCTTCGACTCTGAGAGCTACATTATGAATAAGCTCTTGCTCCAAGCGTTCTTTGAGATTTCTTGAGGAGATATATTTTCCTTCCTTGCCAGCAAAAGGCGAGTTATTAACTTGGAAGGTCATACTTACAGTTGGCTCGTCAACACTAAGAGGGGGAAGTCCTTCAATTTTTTCTGGACTACACAAAGTATCCGAAATGTTCAGCTTATCTATTCCAGTTACACAAATAATATCTCCAGCTTGAGCTTCAGGAACTTCAATTCTTTCTAGTCCGTTATATCCCATTACCTGAAGTACCTTGCCTTTTCGTTCTGAATTATCTGAATCAATAACTACTACCTGTTCATTTGGTTTTATTTTGCCTCTAGTAATTCTTCCAATTCCAATTACACCAACGTAGCTGCTGTAGTCTAAAGCACTGATTTGCATTTGAAGGGGCCCCTCATCATTCACCTCAGGAGGACTGACTTTGTCTAGAATAAGATCCATTAATGGAGTCATATTATCTGACATTGCATCTTCATCTAGACCGGCTATTCCATTTAATGCAGATGCATAGATAACAGGAAAATCAAGTTGGTCATCATTACCGCCAAGCCTATCGAATAGATCGAATACTTGATCCAAAACCCAGTCAGGTCTTGCACCGGGTCGGTCAATTTTATTTATAACAAGAATCGGGTTTAAGCCTTGATCAAATGCTTTTTGTGTAACAAATCTGGTTTGAGGCATTGGTCCATCTACAGCATCAACAAGCAAAAGAACTGAATCAACCATAGACAGGACTCTTTCAACTTCTCCACCAAAATCAGCATGACCAGGTGTGTCTACTATATTTATTCTATGTTCTTTCCATTCAATGGCAGTATTTTTGGCAAGAATAGTTATTCCTCTTTCTTTTTCTTGATCATCAGAGTCCATGACTCGTTCGGATTCCATATTTTTTCTGTCAAGCGTTCCGGATTGCTGAAGTAATCTATCAACAAGAGTAGTTTTGCCATGGTCAACATGAGCAATAATGGCAACGTTTCTGAGGTTTTTTATAGACATGGATTTTAAGAAAGCGGCGATTATAAGCTTTTATCTAAAATCTTCTATTAATTTTTTACAATCATTGAATGACTTAATGGATCTGGGCAACAGTATTTTAAGAGTGCATTTTCAATTTCTGAATCGCTACTTTCTCTAAGCTTATTTAAAAATTTTTTAGCATTTAAATTACCTCTAGCTTCAGCAACTAAAAAATATTCCAAAGCAAGCTTATAGTCTGGTTCTGTATAAATTCCGTCCGCGTAGAATATTGCTATATTAAAAGGGGCTTTTGAGTGACCCTGCTCATTTGCTCGTTGGTACCAATAGACAGCTTTTTCAATGTCTTTTTGAATCCCTCGACCAATTGAATAATTTACTCCCGTGTTGAATTGAGAAACAGATATACCTTGCGTTGCAAGAGAAAGATCGTAAACAAAATCATCTTTCGCATTTACTGCAAATAATTGAAGGGAAGCCAGGAATAGACCTAGAAGAGTTATTCTCTTCATGTGCATCTTTTATTCCATGTTGACAACAACTTTTCCTAGAACCTTTCTGTCCTCTAAAGTTTTAATGGCTTTAGCAGATTCATCTAGGCTATATGTTTCTGTCACAAAAGGCTTGATTTTGCCTTGAGCATGAAGATCAAAAAGTTCTTTAAAATTCTGTTGGTTTTCTGCTTGGTCAAGGCCAGCAAACTGACCCCAAAATACGCCTACAATTTGGCACTCTTTTAAGAGGGTTAAGTTTAATGGCATTTTTGGTATACCTGCTGTAAACCCTATGACTAGATATTTACCATGTCGGGCTATTGCCCTTAAGGCTGGTTCAGCATAGTCACCACCAACAAGATCATAGATCATGTCTACACCGCCTCCAGTTGCCTCTTTGATTTGATCAGAAAACTTCTTTTGAAGGTCCCTATCCATATCTCTTTCGTAAATTATTCCTTCATCTGCACCTTCTTTTTTACACAGATCTATCTTTTCTTGTGAGGAAGCTGCAGCTATAACTTTTGCACCCATAGCTTTAGCAATATGGATAGCCGTTATACCTAATCCACCTCCTGCTCCAAGAACCAATACAGATTGGCCTTCTTTAAGCTCTCCTCGCTGTTTAAAAGCGTGATAAGTTGTGCCGTAGTTCAAAGGGAATCCAGCAGCTGTATTAAAGTCCATTGATTCAGGTAAAGGCATTAACTGATGTTCAGAGTAGGCACCTCTTTCGCACAAGCCACCAGAACCTATACTGCCCATAACCCTATCTCCTTCCTTGTGTAAAGTAACCCCTTCGCCGACCGAAGACACGATGCCTGATATTTCACTACCTGGGCTAAAAGGAAAAGGTGGCTTAAATTGATATAAACCTTGGACTATCAGTACATCTGGGAAGCTAATTCCTGTAGCTTTAATATCAACTACTACCTGACCAGGCCCAGCAACTGGATCTTCTATTTCTTCAACTTTATGTGAGTCAACCGGTCCAAATTCTTTACATAGAAATGCTTTCATATAACGATCCTTATTAAATATTTAGGCAGTTAAATTACCTTTAAATTCAAAAACGTCAAGAAATCTTATCTAAAAAATCTTTTAAATAAACTTCAAAATTTACCTGAGGTTCTTCTTCTATTTTTTTAGCTGCTAAAAGAGATTCTTGAGAGCTATTACTAAAGTGGCGATTGTCTATATCGAGATTATCCATTTGCTCTTTATGAGCGCGAGAAAGATTAAGACCATATTCTTGTAAAGTTATTTGTTTATTTTCAATTTCATTTAAAAGCATCCCGCTAAAGGATAAATCTAGATTTTCTATTACTTTTTTTTGATTATTGATAGTATCAGACCACTTACTGTTTGCCCCTTCAGCTACTTCCTTATCCATAAAGTCAGCAATTTCTTTCATTCCTGAAAGTATTCTAAGAGCCTCCTCTTTGATAGAGGTATCCCCTTGAAGTGTTGTAATACTCGCTTCAATTTTTCTGCCTTCATTCACAACTGTCTTATGTGTCTTGAAAAGTTGAATAGATTCAGCTTCAGAGATATGCGGACTCTCTGTAAAGAAGCTATATAGAATTAATAAATCCAAGAAATAAATTTGTTCTTCTGAAATACCGATGAAAGAGTTAGGGTTAAGATCTATGCACCTCAACTCAAGGTAGTCTATACCTTCTTTGTTTAAAACATTTATAGGTCTTTCTCCAGTCGGACAAACTCTCTTAGGCCTTATGGTGCTGTAGTATTCGTTTTCTATTTGAATAATTGAATCATTTAACTGAACTCTTTCACCATCCTTGAATTCTCCTAGCTCTTTATATTCCTCATAGGTAGTTTTAAGGGCATTTTTTAAATCCGAGCTGTATTCTTCTATGGAGTTATAAGAGATATTAAGGCTATCTTGTGCATGACTAATATAGCCTAAATCACCCATTCTTAATGAAGTAGAGTGGGGCTTGAACAAATCTTCAGTATTGAGGTCTTGCAAATCATGCACTCTATTTGTTGCAAAGGTTTTACTGGCTACAGGTGAAGATCCATATAACAAAAGATACAGCCAACCGTAGCGACGAAAATTCCTAGCAATACCTAGATACACTTCATTTTTAAATTCTTTTATTTCTTTTGCACTTATATCCGCAAGAGCATTTAAGAATTTATCTGAAAAAGAGAAGTTGTAATGTATTCCAGCAATTGCCTGCATCATGCTTCCGTATCTATTAGAGAGACCTCTTCTATAAACTGTTTTCATCATGCCTTGATTAGAAGTTCCATAATTACCAATTGGTATATCTTCTTCAGACTCTATAGAGCAGGGCATACTCAAAGGCCAAAGAGATTCTTCTTCTAAATTTTGATTTACAAAAACATGAAGCTCTTTTAAAAATTCTAGGCATTCTGAAGCGCTATTGAAAGTTGGTGTAACCAGCTCTAGTAAGGCTTCTGAAAAATCTGTAGTTATGTATGGATTTGTAAGGGCAGCACCCAAACCTGGAGGGTGGCTTTTTTGAGATATTTTTCCAGAAGAGTCTATTCTTAGACTTTCTTTCTCAATCCCTCTGTTGATGAAATTAAGTTCTGAAGCTGCATTTGATTTCTTTATTTCTTCTAAAGAAAATCTAATCATTGTTTTTACCTTGGTCCGGCCTCAACAATAGATTCGGCTACATCAAATTTTTTAAAGTTATCTTTAAATTGGCTGACAAGTTTACCTTCATACTCTGCATAAGCAGAAGGGTCTGCCCAATTCTTAACTGGGTTGAGTAATTTGCTGTCAACTCCTTCTACATTTAATGGAACATCTAGATTCATACCTTCAATGGTTTCAGTTTCTGTTCCCACTAGTGCACCTGATTGAATAGCAGAGATAATAGATCTGGTCACTGGAATATTAAACCTTTCTCCAACTCCGTAAGGACCTCCAGTCCATCCAGTATTAACAAGATAAACTTTACTATCGAATTCTTCTATTCTTTTCATAAGTAAATCAGCATAAACCCCAGCTGCTCTTGGAAAAAAAGGAGCCCCATAACAAGTAGAAAAAGTTGTTTTAAATGCTTCAGTTGAACCTACTTCAGTTGAACCAATTGCCGCTGTGTAGCCACTTAAGAAATGATAGGCAGCTGCTTCTTTGCTTAGGATCGAGACAGGAGGGATTACTCCCGATAGGTCACATGTAAGGAATATAACTGCATTTGGTTCTCCGCCTGCATTCTCATCAGCTCTTTTTTCTATATGTTCTCTAGGATAAACAACGCGTGTATTTTCTGTTAACGCAGCATCTGAATAATCTGGATTCTTGGTTTCAGAATCTATTACTACATTTTCCATTACGCTTCCCCTTCTGATAGCATCCCAAATAACGGGTTCATTTTTCTGAGTCAGGTCAATGCATTTTGCGTAACATCCACCTTCAAAGTTAAAAACTGTTCCTGGCCCCCAGCCATGTTCATCATCACCGATAAGGTCTCTTTCTGGATCCGCAGACAAAGTTGTTTTTCCTGTTCCTGAAAGACCAAAAAACAAACACACCTCTCCATTAGATCCGACATTAGAGGCACAGTGCATTGGTAATACATCTTTTTCAGGTAACAAGAAATTTTGCACAGCAAACATAGATTTCTTCATTTCACCTGCATAGGGCATTCCTGCTAGAAGAACTTTTTTTCTAGTAAAATCTAGAAGCACAACACCATCACTATTTGTTTGGTCTATGTCAGGGTCGCAAACAAATTGAGGTGCACTCATTATTTCCCAACTGTCTTTGTTATTAGGATTAAATTTATCGGGCCTTATAAACATTTGCTTGCCAAAAAGATTATGCCAAGCCCACTCTGTTCTGATTTTAACTGGAACATAGTAGTCAGAATGTTCGCCTACATGAAGAGATGAAACAAAGGTATCCCTTTCATTCAAGTAGCCTTCTACTTTTTGCCAAAGGTTGATGAACGCTTCACTATCGAAAGGTTTATTTACATCTCCCCAGTCAACTGAGTTTTGTGTTGACTCATCTTCCACTATAAATCGATCTAATGGACTTCTTCCCGTTCTCTTTCCTGTTTTAACTAACAAGGCACCATTAGACGCTATCTCGCCTTCATTTCTTTCTAAAGCGGCGTCAATTAGCTCTTCAACTGATAAATTTTCGTAAATAGATGGCATTCAAGAATCCTTTTTAAACTGGCGAGTATTATATAGATTTAATTATATTTATGAGAATGAATTTCATTTGCATTCTTCAAAACTATTAAGCAGTAAACCATTAAAATACTTAGTGCAATTAATACCCAGCCCGGAATACTAATACCTATAAAGGTCCATAAAACTTCAGCACAATTACCATCACCAGTGAAAGCCAAAATCAAAACCTCCAAAAAGGGCAAGGTGGAGAAAAGGTAATCCATATCAGGAGCACAACTAGGCACCAAATCAGCTGGCAGACTCTGTAAATAAAGCTGCCTCATAGCAAGTAGCGCTCCACCTAGAGCTGAAAAGAATATTAAGTAGATAAAAAGTTTATAGATATGTAGTTTCTTGGGATTGAGTATCAATCCTACAGCTGCAAGGATACCAAAGAGTATTACAGCACCTCTTTGCATATAGCAGAGGATGCAGGGCTTTAATTGAAGAAAATGCTCCATAAAAAGAGCTACGCCAATCATACCCATTGATCCCATTAAAAATATTGAGAAAGTTCTTCTGGGATTTTTAATTATTAAGTTCATCAGTGCGCTTGATCCCAATTGTCTCCGATTCCAATATCTATCTCTAAAGGAACATCTAAATTTGCTGCTCCCATCATAGAGTCAGTGATAAGGCCTACAACAGTGTCAATTTCCTTTTTTGGAGTATCCAATATCAGTTCATCATGAACCTGGAGTATTAGTTTGGCTTCAACGCCTTCTTTTTTAATCGATTTATGCATTTTTATCATAGCTATTTTCATGATGTCTGCAGCAGTGCCTTGAACAGGTGCATTGATAGCAGCCCTTTCAGAAGCCTGTCTTCTCATTGCGTTGCTGGCATTAATATCTCTTAGATAAAGTCTTCTTCCAAATAGAGTTTCTACATACCCATTTTGACTAGCCAGCTCTTTAGTAGACTCCATATATTCTTTTACACCTGGATATTTTTCAAAGTACATAGCCATGTATTCTGCGGCTAAATTTCTGGAGATTCCAAGTTGCTTTCCCAAACCAAAAGCAGAAATCCCATATATTAATCCAAAATTAATAGCCTTAGCATTTCTTCTTAGGTCGGCTGTAACTTCCTCTAATTCAACATTAAAAACCTCACTTGCGGTTTTACTGTGGACGTCTTCACCTTCTTGAAATGCTGTTAAAAGGCCTGAATCCTTTGACATATGTGCCATTACACGAAGTTCTATCTGAGAATAGTCAGCTGAAATAAAATTATGATCAACAGACGGTTCAAATGCCTGTCTAATTCTTCGTCCATCTTCAGTCCGGATTGGAATATTTTGCAAGTTTGGATCTGATGAAGATAGTCTGCCGGTAGTAGTAACTGCCTGATGAAAAGAAGTATGGACCTTACCAGTTGAAGGGGAAATCTGATCAGGAAGCTTGTCCGTATAGGTAGATTTAAGTTTGCTTAACGTTCTGTGCTCTAGAAGAACTTTTGGCAATTCATATTCCTCTGCAAGCTCAGCTAAAACTTTTTCATCAGTCGAAGGCTGTCCACCAGGCGTTTTTTTAATAATCCTATAATTTAGTTTTTCAAAAAATATTTCTCTTAATTGTTTAGTAGAACCTAAATTGAATTCTTCTCCTGCAATATCGTAAGCTTTTTTTTCTAATTTTTTAATTCTATTTGTTAAGTCCTTAGATTGAGAATTAAGTATCTTTGAATTTAAAATAGCACCGTTTTGCTCCATATCAGAAAGAACTTCTATTAAAGGTATCTCTATTTCTTCATTTAGCTTTTTTAATGACTTTTCATTTTCTAATTTAGGATATAGCTCTTCGTAGAGCCTGAGAGTAATGTCTGCGTCTTCTGCTGCATAATTTGTTGCTGCTTTAATTGGTACTTGATCAAAGGTAACTTGTTTTACACCTTTACCCGCCACTTCTTCAAAAGTCGAAGTCTTATAATTTAAATAATAAGAAGATAAAGCATCTAAGTTATGTCTTGTTGCAGAAGCATCCAGGACATAACTCATCATCATCGTATCATTCTTTATGGAAGAGATATTTACCCCGTACTTCGCTAAAACATTTCTATCAAACTTTATATTTTGTCCGATGATCTTATTCTTTGAGTCTTCTAGGAGAGGTTTAAGCTCTTTAAGAACAACATCGAGATCTAGTTGCTTTATTGAGTCATCTTGATGTTGAAGAGGTATATAGAATGCTTCGCCTGCCTTAAAACTTAAAGAGATACCTACTAAATCAGCATCCATATAATCAAGCCCTGTTGTTTCGGTATCTAATGCAATCACTTTAGATTTAGAAGCATCCTTAATAACTTGCTTTAGATTTTCTTTGGTCGAAATACAAATATAAGACGAATTCATTTCATGTCTTGCAGCACTCTTCTTAGGAGCTTCTTGCAGCCATGAATTAAATTCTAGTTCTTCATAAAGTTTAGAGAGTTCTTCGAAATTTGGTTCGGTAACTGAAAGGTCTTCTATTCCAACTTCTAAAGGAACATCTACTTTTATTTTTACTAACTCATGCGCTAGGTCTAATGTCTCTAGAGAGGCTCTAAGATTTTCGCCTACTTTACCTCCTATAGATTCTGCATTATTTTTTATACCTTCAATATTTTGGTATTCATCAAGCCATTTAACAGCCGTTTTAGGTCCCACCTTATCAACTCCTGGAACATTATCTGATTTATCACCTATAAGGGCCAAATAGTCAGTTATGAGCTCTGGACCCACCCCAAACTTTTTAAGTACACCATCTTCATCTAGAAGCTCTCCTGACATAGTGTTTACAACGCTTACATTTTCACAGACAAGCTGTGTCATATCTTTATCACCGGTAGAAATCACAGTATTTAATTTTTTTTGTCTTGCCTGCTCAGCTAAAGTACCTATTACATCATCAGCTTCTACACCTGAAATCATTATTAGCTTTATCCCCATAAGAGAAATGATTTGGTGGATTGGTTCAATTTGTTGTACTAAATCTTCTGGCATGGGGGGTCTATTGGCTTTGTATTCTACATACATGTCATGCCTGAAAGTTTTTCCTTTTGCATCAAAAACAACCGCTAAAGGACTATCAGGATGGTCTATAAGAATTTTTTTAATCATACTTATGACGCCTTTAATGGCTCCTGTTGGTTGATTTTTACTTGTCGTTAGAGGAGGTAGTGCATGATAGGCCCTATATAAATACGAGGAGCCATCCACCAGGATTATTGGATCTTTATCTTCGCTCATTAAGTTTTATTTCTCCAATAGAGTCTATTCCTTCCTGACCCTTTATTTCTCCAATTGGTATCCTCTTCTAGACCAGCACTGGAAATAATTTCTTCTATACGATCTAAATTTTCACTAAGGTTAATACCCTCTATTTCAATAAGAATACTATCAACCTTAGAAAGTATTTCTGTTGCCCCTTCAAGTATTGCAAGCTCTTTTCCATCAACATCTAGTTTTATATGGTCAGGCGAAGAGACTCCTTTAATTTGATTCAGGTCATCCAGCTTAATCGCAATAACTGACTGAAATCCATTAACATCAAATTCGCCAAATTGATTAGTGCTTGATCCGATACTATTATGAGATGCACCTGAAGTTGTATCTTTCATGAACAGGTCAAGTAAGTTAGTTTCTTTGCTTCCAGCAAAACAAAGAGCTTGAATATATTCATCTAATCCATTGAGTCTAATATTGGCATTCAGGGTGGCATATGATTCAGCCGAAGGTTCAAGGGAAAGTACTTTATTTGTTTTTTCTATAGCAGCGTAGAGGCTAAAGACACCTACGTTAGCTCCTATATCCCATAAAGTATCTCCAGACTTTAAAGAAGTTCTTATCCATTCAAAAGTTTCGGGTTCACTTCTAACAGAATTAGGATCTTGAGGAACAGATCCTGGCGAATCAACTCTAAATTTTAGCAAGCCTCGATCAGTTTCTATTGTGTGCGTTTGCTTAAAAGATTCAGCAAGTCTCGCATAAGTTTTTACCTTGGTCCTTTGCTTTGAACCCAGAGTAAATAAAGAACTTAACCCTTTAATTATGTTTGATCTTGTTTTGCTAATTTTAATTTCCTTATGCTGATTTTACCCTACAAAAAAGTTAAAAAAAAAATAAAAAAACTGAACTATTAATAATTATTAATGTCTCAGTAAAAGTAGGGTAAATAACCCCGACTTTCAATAAAGCTTCAAGTAACCCCAAATACTTGAAGCTTTTTTAGTTGAGCTCGTTGATTTTTTCTAGGAGCTTGTCGATGCCCGTTTTATTTATTGCCGATACGGCAATAATATGGTGTTTTACGGATAGCTCTTCTAGATTTTTTTTAGCGCCTGATAAAGCCTGTGCTATTTTATTCTTTGATAATTTATCCGCTTTATTAAGCAATAGAATCATTGGAAGATTTTGGCTTTCACACCAATCAATCAAATTTATGTCATCTTCTTTAAAGGGGTGCCTGATATCCATTATGATGCAAAGGGCCTTAAGGCATTGTCTTGTAGATAGGTATATGTCTATTTCCTTACCCCAAAGGGATCTCATTTCTTTTGATACTTTTGCATATCCGTATCCAGGTAAATCTATAATTTTAAAATTCTCTCCTGAGCCAATTTCAAAGACATTAATGGCTTGAGTTCTTCCTGGTGTTTTGCTTGTTTTAGCAAGTTTTTTATTATTTGTAAGGGCATTGAGCACACTTGATTTACCGCAGTTAGATCTGCCACAAAATGCAATTTCTGAACCTTCATCTGCAGGCAAATCCTTACAGGCAGGATAACTTCCAGTGAATTTTGCTTGCTGAAAATAAGTATTATTCATATAGCTTATAATTTTAGGATCGCTAGAAAGGTTAGTATATAATGTCGGCGCGTCACATCATATTTAAAGATAGATTCTTAAATGAAACTAAAAAACCTAATAATTCTAAGCTCAATTATCTTTTTTTTAGGGGCAGGTAACCCAGAGTCTGGGAAAGAAAAAGTTGCTGTTTGTTCAGCCTGTCATGGATCAGATGGTAATAGCGTTGTTGGCTTATGGCCTTCTTTGGCGGGCCAAAATGAGAAATATCTTGTTAAACAATTAAGGCTAGTCAAGTCAGGTGATAGAGTTATAGACTCTATGGTTGGTCTTCTAGACAACTTACAAGATTCCGATTTACAAGATATAGCTGCATTTTATGCCTCGCAAAAGAATAAGGTTGGACAGGCTGACGAATCAAAAGTCGAACTTGGCAGGAAACTATATTATGCAGGTAATTTAGAAAAGGGTGTCCCGGCCTGTTCTGCTTGTCATTCACCAAGAGGATTAGGTAATGGTCCTGCGGCTTATCCTCTTTTAAGTGGTCAGCAACCTGACTACGTAGCAAAAGCGTTAAAAGATTACCGATCAGGTGAAAGAGTTAACGAAGATCCATCAAAAATAATGGCTTCAATAGCCTACAAGCTAGATGATGTAGAGATTGATGCTCTATCCAGTTTTGTTCATGGTTTATACTAGAAAAATGTTTCGTTCTGTTGTTATTTCCGTTTCATTTGTATTTTTTCTATTGGGGTGCTCAAACGAAGAGCAAAATGTTTTAGAAGTAAGTACAGGTGAGCAATTCAGAGAAGGGGTTCATTATGAAATTGTAGACAAACCCACAACTGTTAGAGACCCCTCAAAGATTGAGGTAACTGAAGTTTTTTGGTTTGGATGTAATCATTGTTATGCTCTAGAGCCGTATATAGCTAGATGGAAAAAAGATATGCCCTCAGATGTGGCATTTATAAAATCTCCAGCTACTTGGAATGAAATGTTAAAAACGCATGCAAGAATATATTACACAGCAAAAGCCCTAGGTATAGAACAGCAGTTCGTTCCTGCAGCTTTTAATACCATTCAAAACGAAGGAAGAATGCTTACTGGTAATACAGAGCTAGAATATTACTTCAGAGGTTTTGATATTGAAAAGGATAAATACAAAGCTGTCTCTACTTCATTTGGAGTTAGAAATGCCGTGGATCAAGCTGATAAGAAAATGAAACAATGGCAAGTAACTGGAGTTCCTTCGCTCATAGTTAATGGTAAATATAGAGTCTCAGCTTCAAGAGCTGTTCGCACAGATCAGTTATTTGATGTTGTTGATTTTCTTGTAGAAAAGGAAAGAAACTAAAATCTCTCCCCTAGACTTTGAACAAATTTCCTATTTCCCCTCTCTTTATTCCTGCCAATAAACTTGAATGGATAGCTAAGACTTTCGAAAAAGGTGCTGATAGTATTATCTTAGATCTTGAGGATTCTGTTCCTGAAAACGAAAAATCCCAAGCCAGAGAAGATCTTTATCTACATCTGAAAGAAAATAACTATGAGGGTAATTTAATAGTTAGAGTCAATCCAGTTAGCGATAAGATCGGTCAAGAAGATATTAAAGTTTTAACACAGACAAGCTTGTCCATAAATGCTTTTATGTTACCGAAAGTTGAAGAGAGCTCGTCCATATCGTCCTTACCAGACGTGAATCTGATTGCATTATTAGAAACCCCAAGATCACTTAAAAATATTTCTTCAATAGCTGCAGAGAAGACAGTCAAAGGATTAGCTCTTGGCGGTGCCGATTTAAGTGCTAGCTTAGGTTCTACTATGGACTGGGACTCTCTTTTGTATGCAAGGTCAAAGATAATTCTAGAGGCTGCTATTAATAATTTATTTTCAATTGACAGCCCTTTTATGGATATAGAGAATTTAAAAGCTCTAGGAGAAGAGAGTAAAAAAGCCAAAATGCTTGGTTTTAATGGAAAAGCAGCAATTCATCCTAGTCAGTTAGAAGTCATTACTGACTCTTTTCTTCCAAATGAGGCAGAAATATCAGAGGCAAAAGAAATAATTAAAGCTTTTAATCAGTCCTCATCAGCCGTTATAGCATTTAATGGAAGAATGATCGATCAGCCAATAATATTATCCTTAGAAAAAAGATTAAGACTTGTAGGCATTGATCCAAAGAATATAGACTGAGATTATTATGGTTAAAAAAATGAAAGAAATATCACCTGGTCGTTATAGAGAATCTTTTGGTAGATATTATGAGGAGTTCGTCATAGGGGATGTTTACGAGCATAGACCCGGAAGAACAATAACTCAATCAGACAACATTTGGTTCACTTTATTGACTATGAATCAACACCCCCTTCATATAGATGATGAATACGGAAAGGGAACAGAGTTTGGAAAGACATTAGTGGTTAGTCCATTTACGGTGGCACTAATGGTTGGTATGAGCGTAAGTGACATAAGTCAAAAAACGGTAGCTAACTTAGGCTGGACTGACATCAAGATGACTCATCCTCTTTATGTTGGCGATACTCTTTATGCTGAGTCTGAAGTAATAGAAAAAAGAGAGTCAAAATCAAGACCCGATGAAGGAATTGTTACTGTCAAAACAATTGGAAAGAACCAAGATAGTGTCGAAGTAGCATCATTTATCAGATCTGCTCTTATTCCTAAAGAAGGAAAAGCTGTTGAGGATAAAATCGATTATTAAATCTTTTTCTTTCTATTCAATGAGAGCTTGATAAGTCAGAACTTGAAAATCGCTTCTTATATTTATGTGGGTATAAGGTCTAACTTGCGTCATCATCAATCCAACTAGATCCTTCTCTCTATCGATCCAAGATATAGTGCAATATGCCCCTCCCCAATAGGCCGAGCCTTCTGATAAGGGAGTTGAAGCTTTTCCTCTATCTACTATGACCCCATAACCCAAACCAAAACCAGTGCCCGGCCCGGTGAGCCAAATTGGTAGATCATCAGTATGATTCTCTAAAATTAAAGATACTGTACTTGGAGCAAGGATTCTTATGCCATTCAGCTCTCCTGCATTTAATACCATTTGTTGAAATCGCAAATAGTCTCTTGCAGTAGAGACTAAACCGCCTCCGCCACTAAATATATTTCTTGGAGAGGTTATCCAGCGGCTTTTTTCTGAACCAGGATCTTGAAGTTTAATTTTATTATTTTTCCCTGGAACGTATTGTGCAGTTAGTCTGCCTCCTTTTGTATCTTCTAAATAAAAGTGTGTGTCCTTCATATCTAAGGGCATAAATATCCTTTCTTCTAAGAAGATATCTAGGGATTGTCCAGAGATTATTTCTACAAGATGGCCAACAACGTTAGTGGCCGCTGAGTATTGCCATTGCTCACCTGGATGATAATTTAATGGAAGTTTTGATAGCCTATCAATCTGTTCAGCATTACTTTTAGGCCTGGGTAAATTCATAGCCCTTCTGTATGCCTGTCTGTTGCCTATATAAGAATTTGCAAGCCCTGCGGTATGAGTAAGCATATCTCTGATAGTGATTTCTCTTTTAGGATTTTCTAGTGTTCCAGTTTTTCCGCTTACATCGCCAGTTGAACTTACTTTCGTTTGAGAAAATGAAGGAATAAATTTTGATACAGGATCATTGAGTTGGAAATGACCCTCTTCCCATAAAATCATCAAAGCAATGGATGCTATCGGTTTTGTCATAGATGCTATTCTGAAGATGGAATCTTCTTGTAGCGGAATTTCATTCTCGACATCCATATAGCCTTGAGTTTTTAAGTGGACTATCTTTCCTTTTCGCATTATTGCAGTTAAAACTCCTGGGGTTAGGTTTTCATCGATATATTTTTGCATTGCGGGAGAAATCCTTTGAAGCCTTTCTTTAGAAAATCCTGCTTCTACCGGATCTAATCGTTCTATTTCGTTTGTAAAAGAAGAAGTTGAGAATGAAAATAATACTGCAATGGGAATAGATAAAAGATTTCTTATAGATATATTCATTAATATTTTTATTTTTTAGCAATAAAAGTTAAATAATTCTCATAAATTAGCATAAAAAATAAACTTACAACTCATAAATTTTTCTATAACTAAGCCTTTTTTTTTGCTATAACTAAGCTTAATTATTAGGGGAGAGAGCTATGGGAGATATTTCCATTAAAGAAAAAAAATTACATTGGCACTTGCAGGGAAACTGGGCTCCTGTTGAAAAAGAATTAACTGAGCATGAACTAGAAGTAAAAGGAGAAATACCAAAAGATCTTTCAGGTTTATTTGTTAGAAATGGGTTTAATCCTGTATCGGGATATAGCGATCATTGGTTCTTTGGAAATGGAATGTTGCACGGTGTGTATCTCGAAGATGGTAAGGCATCTTATAAGAATAGATATGTGAAAACTCCTTATTATGAAGAAGATCTCAACGTTATGTCCTCATTTGGAAATTTGGCTGCTTCTCCAGCAAATACCCACATAGTAAATCATGCTGGAAAATTATTGGCTTTAGAAGAAACATCTTTGCCTTGGAGTGTAAATAAAGATTTAGATACTCTTGGTGTGGAAGATTTTAATGGAAAGTTAGATACGGCTATGACAGCACATCCAAGAGTATGCCCTGAAACAGGAGAAATGCTTTTCTTTGGTTATTCTATGTTTAGCGAACCTTATTTGAATTACTACAGAGTTAGCAAAGAAGGTGCTTTAGTTCAATCTGAAGCTATCGAGTTACCTAGACCTGTAATGATGCATGATTGGAACATTACAAGAAACTATGTTGTTTTTATGGATCTACCAATAGTTTCCGATATGGATTTGGCTGCAACAACAGGATCTCCGTTTGGCTTCAAGCCAGAATGTGGTGCTCGATTAGGAGTTATGCCTAGGGATGGTAATAATGCGGATGTTAGATGGTTTGATATAGATCCTTGTTTTGTTTTCCACAGTTTTAACTCATTTGAGATAGATAATAAGATAGTTTTATATGTCTCTAGACAGCAAGAGGCAATGGTCGGTGGCTTCAAAGATATTTATGGAGGTGAAACCACAGTCGCAAGATTATGGCGCTGGGTTATAGATTTAGAGAAAGGGACTGTATCTGAAGAGCAATTAGATGATGGTGCATGTGATTTTCCAAGAATTAATGACGATCGAATAGGCCTCTCTTCTGAGTTTGGTTATTGTATGCAGTTAAAAACAGATGTAAAAGACCTAACTTTTGGAGAGAATTTATTCAAATATCACTTGGAATCTGGCAATAGAACTGACCATCATTTAGGAAATAATGTTGCAGGAGGAGAGCCTGTATTTGCTCCTAAACCCGGCGCTGCCGGTGAAGACGAGGGATGGATACTTTCCTTAGTCCATGAAAGAGAAACCAGAAAGTCTAAGCTTGTAATTATAGATGCTCAAGAGTTTGATCAAGAGCCAGTTGCAGAAATAATTATCCCGCAACGAGTGCCTTATGGTGCACACGGTAGCTGGATTCAAAATTAAATAGGAGGTTATTTTGGAAGCACAATATGCATCAGTTTGGGAGCGGAACTCAGACGTAATACCCGATAAGATCGCTTTGATATGTGGCGACAAACAAGTTACTTGGAAGGATTACGATGATAGAGCTGCTCGATTAGCTACAGCCTTAACTGAAGCTGGTCTTGGAGACGATTCAAAAGTAGGGCTTTACCTACATAACTCAAATGAGTACTTAGAAGCGCAATATAGTGTCTTTAAAATTAAGGGCGTACCAATTAATGTTAATTATAGGTATAAGGAAGAAGAGCTCATCTATCTTTTAGACAACTCAGACTCTGAAGCAGTCTTTTATCAAGGATGTTATTCACAACAAATAGAGGCAATCAAGGATAAGCTTCCCAAAGTTAAGTTATATATACAAGTTGATGACGGCACTAATGAGCCTTTGGCTTTCGCCTCAGATTATGAATCCGCAATCTCTTCTTCTGATCCTATGGAGAGGATAGAAAGATCAGGTGAGAATATATATATGCTTTATACCGGAGGGACTACAGGCATGCCTAAAGGGGTTATGTATCAGCATGAAGGACATCTTATGGGCATGTTAAACACAGCTGGCGCTTGGGGTCTAATTCCCGTCCAAGAAAGATTAGAAAAAGAAGACTTAGAATCTGTTAGTAAAGAGGTTAAAAGACTGGCTGACGAAGGAAATTTACCTGTTAGCATCCCTGCTTGCCCATTAATGCATGGAACAGGCATGTGGCTTGGTGCAATCATTCCACATTTAGTTGGAGGAACAGTTGTTACTCTTCCTCAGTTAGGTTTCGATCCAGATAACCTTCTTAGAGAAGTAGAAAAAACCAAAGCTAATAACATCGTAATTGTGGGAGATGCATTCGCTAAGCCTTTAATGGACGCCCTAGATGCAGCTGAATCAAATGGTAAACCTTATAATTTAGAGTCAGTTAATACTGTTATTTCTAGTGGTGTAATGTGGAGTTCAGAAGTGAAACAAGGCTTGTTGAAACATCATGATATGGTTTTAGTTGATGCTATGGGTTCTACAGAGGGTGGTATGGGCTCTTCAAGAGCATCTAGAGATGCACCTGCTGAGACTGCAAAATTTGTTTTAAATCCTGGAGTAATTGTGATCACTGATGAAGGTGAGATAGTAGAGCCCGGGTCAGATAAGATGGGAAAAATAGGAACAAGTGGACTTGTACCTTTAGGATATTTTAAAGATGAAAAAAAATCTGCAGAAACATTCAAAGAGTTTCAAGGGACTAGATATAGTTTTCCTGGAGACTACGCTAAGGTAGAAGCTGATGGAACCATTACGCTTCTAGGTCGAGGTAGTAACTGTATAAATACAGCTGGTGAAAAGGTTTATCCTGAAGAAGTTGAGGAAGCCATAAAAAGGCATGACGATATTTATGATTGTTTAGTAGTTGGTCTGCAGGATGATAGGTTTGGCCAAAGAGTAGTTGCGCTAGCTTCTTTCCAAGAAGGCAAAGAAATTGAGGAGCAAGACTTAATCTCATACACAAGAGAGCATTTAGCTGGATACAAACTTCCTAAGCAAGTTCTTTTTGTTGAGGAAGTAATGCGTGCACCAAATGGCAAGGCCAATTATAAATGGGCAAAAGAGACAGCTGAGAAAGAATTAACATAGGATAAAACATGGACGTAAGTGAAGCAGTAGATTCGAGACTTTCGGTAAGAGAATTTTTAAAAGACCCGGTAGGCGATCAATTAATTTCTGAACTCCTTGAAAAGTCCTCTAGGAGTGCCTCTGGAGGCAACCTCCAACCATGGAAAATATATGTCATAAACAATGAAGCCATGGACTCTTTTCACAAATTTCAGCAAGAATGGTCAGACCCGGAAACTCCAGCGTATGCTATTTATCCTGAAGATCTCAAAGAGCCCTATAAAACTTCAAGGTTTGAGGTGGGTGTTCAAATGTATTCTATTTTAGACATAGGTCGTGAAGATAAAGAAGGTAGATTTAAACAGATGTTAAGAAATTATGACTTCTTTGGAGCACCAGCTGCTTTTTTCTGCTATGTAGACAGACAAATGGGAACCCCTCAATGGTCAGATTTAGGAATGTTTCTTCAAACGTTTATGCTTCTGGCGAGAGAGGCAGGTTTAGACACATGTCCTCAAGAAGCATGGGCCATGAAACAAGAAAGTGTTACTGCTTTCGTTGAAGCTCCGGAAGAGGAAATGTTATTTTGTGGCATGGCAATTGGTTATAGAGACCCTGAAGCACCCATTAATAGCTTAAGAACTGATCGAAGGCCAATTGATACCTGGACTAAATTTATTAAGAAGTAGCCTTAAATTACTACCTCAATAAGACTAGGCCCTTCGGAAGCCAAGCTCTCTGATAAAGCTTTCTTAAATTCCTCTACTGTCGTCGTATTGTAACCAGTCACCCCAAGAGATTCCGCTAAGGAAGGCCAGCTTATCGCGGGATCATCTAACGAAAACATAGATGCAGCCCGTTCTCCTGTTCCTAGGGCACCCACTCTATCTAGCTCCACTTTTAAAATAGCATAGGATCGATTTGAAAATATTATATTTGTAACGTTTAAAGATTCTCTGGCTTGTGTCCATAGAGATTGAACCGTATACATAGCGCCTCCGTCTCCGTGTAAACAAACAACTGGTCTATCTGGAGCTCCAATGGCTGCACCAGTTGCCAGGGGTAGTCCTTGACCTATAGATCCACCAGTAAGGGCAAGCCAATCCAAAGGTTTTGCATTCCAAGCATGTGGTGTTACAAAGAAACCCGATGTTGCCGCTTCATCACATACTATGGTTTCCTCTGGTAGTAGGCTTGCAAATATAGGGCCAATATTTTCCGGACCCAGCTTACCCGAACTTGGCATGCTTATATCTTCATTGGGCATAAATCTTTCGTCTAT
>SGZM01000023.1 GCA_004214065.1 Gammaproteobacteria bacterium
AGTTAGGGAGCTGCCAGGAATGGCTACTTGAACAGCAAGGGATTGGGATTGTCCAGCTGTGGGGAATAATCCTCTATTGAGAGTTATCTTAGACCAGATAAACTGTGTCTTGTAGACCTCAAATTTAGTTCCTTCAGACTGTGTGAATGCTAGAATCTGAGAGGCTGGTGTAGATCCTGTGTCTATACTAGTATTGTCATAGTTTAAATTGATACCGATCCTTTCTATATCACTTATCGGCAAACCAAACTGTATTCCTGCACCAAAAGAATCCGATGTATAACTTGCGATATTAAACTGACCGTAGTCTGACTCTCTAAAGTAAGCATTGTAGCCTCTGCTAACACCATCAATATTATAATAAGGCTCTCCATAGCTAAAAGAATAACTTCTTTGCCACGTACTATCATTTATTCCTATACCAACTGCCCTACCAGTACCAAATGCGTTATTTTCATTGTAGTTTAATCCAAGAACCAGACCATAAGCCCCATAACCCAAACTACCGCCTATTGATCCAGAAAATTCTTCTTCTACAGTAAACTCGACATCAATTTGATCATTAACCCCAGGAACTGGGATAGTTTCAGACTCAACCTCTTTAAAGAAACCTAATCTTTCAAGACGTAGTTTAGAATTCTCAATGAGATTATTTGAAGCCCAAGAACCTTCCATTTGCCTCATTTCTCTTCTTAAAACAACATCATGTGTCCTTTTATTGCCTTTAAAAACTATTCTCCTTACGTATGTTCTTTGCTGAGGATCAACATAAAAAGTTAAATCAACTTCACCTGAACTCTCATTGATATCAGGAACACCTCTCACTTCTGCAAAACTATAGCCTTCATTACCTAAAATATTTTTAAAGATTTCTTCCGTTTCGGTAATTAAAAATTGATTAAACTTTTCTCCAGTTTGGATCAAGACAAGAGACTTGAGTATCTCTTCATCAACAGGTAAATCTCCTACTATTTTTACCTCATTAATTTTGAAAGTTTCTCCTTCCGAAACATTTAAAGTAACAAATACTGATGATTTATCTGAAGAAATACTTACCTGAGAACTAATTAACTTAAATTCAACATAACCTTTGTTCTTGTAAAAGGATTCGAGAGATTCAATATCTCCTTTAAGTTTTTCTCTAGAATAACGATTGTCATTAGTAAAGAAGGAAAACCATCCTCCAGTTTTTAACTCAAAATCTTTGAGGATATCTTCATCAAGAAATGTGTTATTTCCAATGATATTAATATTCTCTATCTCAGCGACCTCTCCTTCGTCTATTTCTATATCGAGTGAAACCCTATTCCTTGGCTCGTCCTTGGAAGTAACATCTACCTTAGCTCCGTATCTCCCTTGTGATACATATTGTCTTTGTATTTCAAGAGCCAAACTATTTACAACAGACCTTTTGAAAACTTGGCCCTGAGATAATCCAGCATCATTTAAGCCGCGCATTAAATCTTCTGTTTTTAGGGCTTTATTACCATCGAGCTCTATAGAAGCTATCGAAGGTCTTTCTACTAAACTAATTATTAATGTATTTGCCTCTCTTCCTAATTGGATGTCATCAAATTGGCCTGTTTTAAAAATCTCTTTAACTGTTGTTTGCAAGTCGTAAAGATTAACAGTATCCCCAACCGCAATTGGCATTACATTGAATACACTACCTGCAGAAACTCTCTGCAGTCCGCTCAATCTAATATCATTAACAACCCAGTCTTCTTCAGAACTAAAAATATTTGAAACAAAAATAAGAGAAGATAATGTCAATGTTGTAAAAAATATCCTCACGTAATTCTTTTTCATTAAATTAACCTCGCTATGTCATTAGCAAAAGCAAAAACCATTAAACTGATAATCAATACGATCCCTATTCTAAGGGAATATTCAAGAGTCAGTTCAGAAACAGGAGATCCTTTAATTTTTTCAATAGCTATCATCAATAACTGGCCACCGTCTAGTATAGGAACAGGTAAGAGATTCAATAAACCAAGGTTTATACTTAGTAATGCTATCATAGATAAGAAGGTAACATACCCTGCTTTTGCGGCTGACCCAGCTAGCACAGATATCTGAATGGGACCGCCTAAATTATCTGCCGAAATTGAACCACTTATCATCTTGCCAATTGAAGAAATAATTAGAACAGTATACTTGTATGTATCTTTTACCCCCACCAGAGCTGCTCCAAATAGATTCTCTTTTTTCTCAATAGTGTATTCTGAGGGCCATTGCATTAAATTATTTGATGCAAGAATTCCTATTCTACCTTTTTCAATACCCTGTTGATTGAGGTAGGATGAGGTTTCTAGCACAAGAGAAAGTCTTTCTTGTCCTCTGAGAATACCTACTTCTATCATCTGATTGGGTAATTCAGCTAGGATACCCGAAAGGTCTTGCCAAGAGTTAATCTCTTCTCCGTTAATAGATTGTATAAGATCGCCCTCAGTCATTCCGGACCTAAATGCAGGTCCATCATCTTGAAGACTTCCAACTATAGGTGGAATGAAGGGCTGTATGCCCAAGACTAAGTTAGGTGCCTTTTGGCCTTCTTCAGCAAGCCAGTTATTAATAGAAATTAATTTTTTATATTCTCTTCCTTCACTCAAATAGATTATTTCTATTAAACCCGTATCACCGATTCTTTTTGATAAAATTAAATTTATATCATTGAAGCCTTCAACTGATTGATCATCTATTTTAAGTATTTTATCTTTTATCTTAATACCGTTTTCTTCCGCAAGACTATCGGGAAATACCTCTCCCACATACGAAGATAATTGGGTAGTTCCAATTAAAGCCAAGGTGAAATAAATGAATATAGCCAATATAAAATTCGCTATTGGTCCAGCTGCTGTTACCGCCGCCCTCTCTCCGGCGGTTGCTTCTTGGTAAGACTTCTTATTTGGTAACGTATCCCCTTCTTCTTGATCGGAATTATTATTTTCTCCTAACATCTGAACATACCCTCCAAGAGGCAATACTCCAAAAGAATAAGAGCAATTCTGTTTATCTTTTATTGAAAATAACTCTTTTCCAAAGCCAATTTTAAACTTAAGAACATGTATGCCAAAATATCTTGCTGTTAGAAAGTGACCCAACTCATGAATACCAACAATCACACTAATTAATAGTATGAAAGATAATATAGTTTGTAATAAGTCCATCTAATCTAGTGCAATTATTGAATTTGTCTCTTGTCTCGACTGCTTATCAACTTCAAAAAACTCCTCAACTTCTTGGACATTTGTTATGACGGATTTATCCAGAACTTTAGAAATAATTTTGTGTATATCTAGATAAGTAATTTTACCTTTTAAGAATGCATCGACACACTCTTCATTTGCGGCATTTAAAATTGTAAAACTGGTTCCACCTTCTCTTAAACATTCTTTTGCTAATAGAAGAGCTGGAAATTTTTTTAAATCTGGTTTTTCAAAAGAAAGCGTCTTAATCTTATCAAGGCTAAGTCTGTCAGCTCCTGAAGGTATTTTTTTAGGAAAGCCAAGACCATGGGCTATGGGTATCTTCATATCCGGAACAGAGAGTTGAGCGATTACTGAATTATCATTAAATTCAACCATTGAATGAACTATACCCTCAGGGTGAATTAGTACTTCAATATCTTCAATATCAAACAACCATCTAGCTTCAATTATTTCTAAACATTTGTTCATCATGGTAGAGGAATCTACAGAAATCTTTTCTCCCATATTCCAGACAGGGTGGGCTACCGCCTCTTGAGGAGTAATGGATATAAAATCGTTGAAGTTCCTTTTAAGAAAAGGGCCTCCTGAACCCGTCAATATGAGCCTAGAGATAGAATCTTTGCTTTCAATTCCTTGAAGACACTGATGTATAGCGCTGTGCTCACTGTCAATAGGAAAAATAGTTGAATTTGATTCTTTTGAAATTTTATTTAAGAACTCTCCAGCCACTACATAAGATTCTTTATTTGCCAACAAAACATGTTTACCATTTTTTAAAGAATGGTAAACAGACTTTAATCCAGCAAATCCAACAATTGCGGCAACTACAGTATCTATGAATTCAGACCCTAAGACTTGTTCAACTTCGTCATCACTCGATAATAAAGTAGTTTTATTGGATAACTGGCCTATGTTAGATAAAAAAGATTTTTTTGCTTCCTCACTTCTTAAATAAATATATTTCGGCTGAAATTCTTCGCATTGCTCTATCATTAGTTGATAATTTGAATTGGCCAATAAAAACTCAACTCTAAACTTATCTTTATTGTGTCGAACAACCTCTAAAGTCGAAGTCCCTATCGACCCGGTTGAACCTAAAATAGCTAAACTTTTCATTAAATCATTAAGTTAAGAAATAAAATAAAAAATGGAAAAGCGGCCATATGACTATCTAATCTATCGAAGATTCCTCCATGTCCTGGTATTAAATTTGAATAATCTTTAACACCTATAGCTCGTTTCATCATACTAGCAAAACCATCACCTATAACAGACATCAAACACACACAAAATAATAATATAAAAAGTGTTATTAGCGACAATCCAAAAACACTACTTGATAACAACAAAAGAAGCACAGGAGAGACTATTATTGCAAAAAGGAAACCTTCTAATGTTTTATTAGGACTTACATTGGCAATAAATGGTCTTACCCCAAAAGTTTTACCTGCAAAGAATGCCAAAGAGTCCATTAAGACACTTATTAAGACTATGAATAAAATAAATATTCGATCATTTAATGGCCCTGAAGAGAAGGAAGCTGAATGATCAGCTGAGAGAATCTGCAATATGGCAGCATAAAATCCTAAATGTACTAGAAATCCAACAAGAGACCAGGTTATACCATTCTTAATGAAGTTCTTATTCAAAGGAAAGCTCAACATAAAAATTGATGAAGACAGATAAACCAGAACGCTTACGATTAGAAACAGATTATTAAAGAAAGAAAACTGTGTAATAAACAATAGCAAGATAAATACAAATAAAGCAAATAAGGTCAAAAGATTTGAAAACCTAACCCTATGAAATTCCCAAAAAGATAAACAAGTTATTGCAGCTAGAAAGTAGATCAAAAAATTCTGTGGAAGAAGAAAAATAACTGAAACAATTATTGTGGCAATAATTAGTGCACTTATCACTCTTTGTTTAAGCATTCTTAGATTTGAAAATTAGATTTATCACCATATCTTCTCGATCTATTTGAATATTCTTCTAGGGCTTTTTCAAATTGACTGTCATCAAAATCAGGCCAAAGCAGCTTAGGGAAATATAGTTCTGAGTAAGCTAATTGCCATAGTAGAAAATTACTAACTCTTATTTCATTACCAGTCCTTATACAAAGATCAGGATCTTCAAATTTTGCTGTTGAAAGATAAGACTTAAAATCTTCCTCAGTGATTTTTGATTTTTCAGAAGATTTAATTTCATTTATTGCATTAACAATATCCCATCTTCCACCATAACTAGCAGCAACGACTAAATCTAATTTTTTTGTTTTCTCGTCACAAAAGGTTAGCTCTTCAGATCTTTTCATTTGTTTAATTAAGCTTTCTTCAAATAGGGATAAATCTCCAATAAAGCTTAATTGAACTGAATTTTTTATTAGATTGGGAACCTCTTCTTGAAGTGCTGTATTTAAAAGCTTCATCAATAATCCAACCTCTTTTTGAGACCGGCCCCAGTTTTCACTGCTAAATGCAAATAGAGTTAGAGTAGATAAACCTCTTTTCACAGCATATTCAACTGCCTCTCTTGCTCTTTCTACGCCTTTTTGATGACCAGCAACCCCAGGTAAATTTTTTTCTGTAGCCCACCTATTATTACCATCCATAATAATGGCGACATGCTTTGGCATTAATTCATTAGTGTTGCCTTCCATACTTAAAAGGCTAGAAGTCTAAGAGATCTTTTTCTTTTGCATCCAATGCAGAGTCAACTTTCTCAACATATTCATCAGTAAGTTTTTGAATTTCTTCTTCTCCTTGACGTTCTTCATCTTCAGAGATTTCTTTTTCCTTGAGAAACTCTTTTAATTGTGTGTTGCCTTCCCTTCTAACATTTCTGACAGATACTTTGGCGTTCTCAGCTTCCGCTTTTGCTTTTTTAATAAAGTCTCTACGTGTTTCTTCTGTAAGATCAGGAAGTATAACTCTTATTGTATCTCCAGAAGTAGCTGGATTAAGTCCAAGATCAGACTCTGCTATTGATCGTTCTATTTGCTGAACTACCCCTTTTTCCCATGGAACGATAGCTAAGGTTTTGGCATCTTCAATTGAAATACTAGCCACCTGATTTAATGGAGTTGGCTTATCGTAATAATCTACTCTTATGCTATCTAACAATGAGGGAGCAGCTCTGCCAGTCCTTATCTTCTTAAATGCAACTTCTAGAGCACTTAAACTTTTCTCCATGCCAGCTTTGGCATCTTCCAGAATCTCATTTAGCATTTAACTTTCAATTTGAGACATTACTTCACTAGCAAAATCTACTTTCTCTACCTCTATACCTTCACCAACTTCGTATCTTGTGAAACTTAAGATATTAGCATTATTATCATCAAGAAGTTTGCTAATTTTTTGATTAGGATCTTTTACAAAATCCTGTTCGGTTAAACTAACTTCTGATAAAAATTTAGAAACCTTACCTTCAATCATTTTTTCTACAATTTCAGGTGGTTTACCTGAGTCTTCTGATTGTGCTTTAAAGATTTCTCTTTCCTTCGCAATAACATCTTCAGGAATATCATTAGGAGAGACAGCCATAGGATCTGTAGCTGCAACGTGCATGGCAATATCATTAGCTAGGGCTTCGGAACCGCCTTCCAGCGAAATAATACACCCTATTTTATTATTGCTATGCAGGTAGGACCCCGTAATAGTTGAATTTTCAGTCTTAGCAACTCTTCTTACAACTATATTTTCACCTAGTTTCTGAACTAATTTCTCTCTATTTTCTTCTATACCCTCAGCCAATAAGTCTTCTAAAGATTTGTCTGAATTATCAACGAAAGTATTAAGTGTTTCATTAGTAAATTTTATGTAAGAGTCGTCTCTTGCTACAAAATCTGTTTCACAATTTACTTCAATCATAAAATAATCTTTACCGTTACTCTTAATTGCTATCAATCCATCGGCTGCAGATCTTCCAGATTTTTTGCTAGCTTTTAAACCGCTAGTTTTTCTTAGCTCCTCTATAGCTAAATCAAGATCTCCATTAGCCTCTTCTAGGGCCTTCTTGCAGTCCATAAGGCCTAAGCCAGTTTTTTCTCTAAGTTCTTTTACTTGTGAAGCTGAAATAGTAGTCATATTTAATCCTCTGATTTATTTTGGTCTTTGTCTTCATTCGAAATTGGTGATTCAATTTCAGAAGAAGGCTCTTGAGGTTCAGTTTTCTCAGGAGTTGAGTTTTCAGGTTCTTGAGCTTTGACATCATCGGTATCTGTAGAAGCAACTTCCTCTATTTGTTCTTTCGTTTCTTCAGCACTAGAGTTCTCTTCTTGTTGAGTAGGTTCAGGGCTCTCAGCTTTTCTTACTATGGCCGGTCCAGATTGAGGTTCCTCTTGTTTTAGTCCTGTCGCTTTTTCTGAGCCTTTTAGGCATGCATCGGCTACAGCTTCAGAAAATAACGCTATAGATCTAATGGAGTCATCATTACCCGGTATGACGTAATCAATGCCCTCCGGATTACTATTTGAATCTACTATACCTACAATTGGAATTCCCATTTTACTGGCTTCAGATACAGCAATAGACTCTCTGTTTACGTCTATAATAAACAACGCGTCCGGGAGTCCGCCCATGTCGGTTACTCCACCAATAGATTTCTCTAATCTATCGATATCTCTTTGAATTTTTAAACCTTCTTTCTTTGTTAATTTACTAAAAGTTCCATCCTCTTTTTGCCTTAATAAATTTTCTAATCTTGTGATAGAAGAACGAATTGTCTTGTAATTCGTCAGCATACCGCCCAACCATCTTTCATTAACATAAGGCATGGAACATCTTTTAGCCTCGTTTTTTATGATGTCGGTTGCTGTTCTTTTGGTACCTACAAAAAGTATTTTGTTATTTTTTGCAGCAACACCTTCAATAAAATTTAGAGCAGGCTTAATCATCTCAACCGTATGTTCTAAATTGATAATATGGATCTTGTTTCTGACACCAAAAATATGTTGCTCCATTTTTGGATTCCAGTACTTTGTTTGATGTCCAAAATGGACACCTGCTTGTAGCATTTGTTCTAGCGATATTTCAGCCATTTGCTCTCCTGTTACGAAAAACATTACATTTTTCTGGTTATACTTCCACGTTTTTACAGAACTCACTAAAGATGAGCGACCTTTAGCACCTTAGATCTGAAACAATAACGTGTGTTTCGTTATAGACATTACGTCTAGGGAAGGCTTTATACCATATATTGCGCGATTCAAGAAGAATAAATATCTAGCATGTTGTACATCCCTGCTGGTTTATTTATTAACCATTTGGCACCTTTTAATGCCCCATTTGCAAAAATAGATCTGTCCAAAGCTTTATGTGTAATAGAAATCACTTCTTTATCCAGTTCAAAGGAGACAGTGTGCTCGCCAGGGTTTAAGCCCTCTCTGTAACTTTGAATGTTAATATCTTCTCTATTAAAAGCTTTAGATAAAATATCTTGAATATCAATTGCAGTTCCAGAAGGTGAATCTTTTTTCTCTGCATGATGTGTTTCAGAGATATTTATCAAAGAGTCCCAAGCAAATAGATTTTCGGAATGGGAAAGAATTTTTTTCAATTTTGCAATTCCGGCACTTGTATTAGGAGCAAATAACACCGGGAGGTCTTTGCTTATTTGTTTAATTTCCTCTAACTGTGACTGGGTAAAACCTGTTGTTCCTATAAGAACAGGTATTCCCCTATTTCTATATTTATTTAATAGATCTAATGTTGAATCTGCATAAGAAAAATCTACGATAATATCTATCTTGAGATCTGTTGGGTAATCACTATCAACATGAATATTGAGTTTTTCTCTATTTAATAAAAAACCGATATCCTTCCCTTTATATTTGCTAGTCTGGCTAGAACTTCCTCCAATTAATTTAAAGAAGTCATCATCTATTACTTTATCTGCAAGCAAAGAACCTACTCGTCCTGTAATTCCAGAAATATATAAATTTTTCATTTATTACAATTAATTTTCGAAGAAAGATTTTACCTTAGAAAACCACTCTTCTCTTAGAGGATTTTGTTTTGAGTTACTAGTAATAGAATCTTGGAATTGTTTGAGCAATTGTTTTTGATCTTTCGAAAGATTCTGTGGAGTCTCAATTACAGCTCTGCAAAGAAGATCCCCAGTAGATCCACCTCTAATAGGACTAATTCCTTTACCTCTAAGCCTAAAAAGTTTGCCTGTTTGAGTACCTTCCGGAATTTTTATTTTAACCTTTCCGTCCAGTGTCGGAATTTGAATTTCTCCACCTAAAGTTGCATCAATAAAACTTATTGGTGCTTCACAATAAAGATGTTTGCCATCTCTTTCAAAAACATCATGGGGTAAGACTTTTATCTGCACGAAAAGATCTCCTGAGGGTCCTCCACTGATTCCGGCCTCTCCTTCACCAGAAAGTCTAATTCTATCTCCTGTATCTACTCCTGCTGGTATTTTTACTGAAAGTGTTTTTCGTTTATCTACCCTACCTTGTCCTCCACAGACCTTACATGGATGACTAATAATTTGGCCAGAGCCTCCACATTTTCTGCAAGTCTGTGCCACTGAAAAGAAACCCTGTTGCATCCTAACTTGACCAGAACCTCCGCAACCATCACACGTCACGAGTTGACTACCTTCTTCTGCACCCGTTCCATCACATGAAGAACAAGTATCAAGACAAGAAATAGCTATTTTTTCAGTTACACCTCTAACTGCATCTTCAAGAGATATTGTCATTGAGTATTGAAGATCTGAACCTTTGTTTGAACGTTGTCTTCGCCCAAAAGGATCTCCTCCTCCAAAGATATCTCCAAAGATATCTCCAAAGATATCATTAAACCCTTGAGAACTACTTCCCCCAAAACCAGAAGGATCTATACCATCATGACCAAATTGATCATAAGCATTTCTTTTGGAAGAATCGGAGAGTACTTCATAAGCTTCTGAAGCTTCTTTAAATTTTTCAGGTGCAGAAGGATCGTCCGAATTTCTATCCGGGTGGTACTTCATTGCAAGCTTGCGATAAGCCTTTTTTAGTTCGTCTTCAGAGGCCCCTCTTTGAACACCTAGAATTTCATAATAGTCCCTTTTAGCCATTTCTATTATTTAGCCTAATAGGGTTATTTTTTAAGAGTTCTGATTCTCTTTTTCTTCGGTTACTTCTTCAAAATCAGCATCTACTACATCTGAATCTGTGGACTCTTGCGAAGCATCTTGAGTCTCCTTATTTTTTGCCTCTTCTTCGTATAGTCTTTGAGCTAACGGTGCTGAAGCTTCAGAAAGCGTTTTAACCTTTGCATCTATAACTTCTTTGTCATCGCCCTTTAGAGCTTCCTCTAATTCCGATATTCCACTCTCAATAGCCTCTTTCTCAGAATCTTCTACTTTATCTTGAGCTTCTTCTAAAGTTTTCTTACAGCTATGAACTAAGTTCTCACCTAAGTTCCTGGCCTGAACTAGTTCTTCAAACTTTTTGTCATCTTCAGCATGAGCTTCTGCGTCTTTCACCATCTGATCGATTTCTTCATCTGATAAACCGCTTGATGCTTTAATTTCTATAGATTGCTCTTTATTGGTAGCTTTATCTTTAGCTGATACGTTTAAAATACCATTAGCGTCTAAATCAAAAGAGACTTCAATTTGAGGCATGCCTCTTGGAGAAGCAGGAATGTCAGTGAGATTAAATTGCCCTAAAGTCTTATTTTCCGAAGCTTGTTTCCTTTCTCCCTGCAATACATGAACGGTAACTGCGGTTTGATTATCTTCTGCCGTAGAGAATACTTGAGATTTATTTGTCGGAATAGTTGTATTTTTGTCTATTAAAGGTGTCATTACTCCACCCATAGTCTCTATTCCTAAAGTTAAAGGGGTTACATCCAACAGAAGAACATCTGTTACATCTCCTGCCAATACAGCACCTTGAATTGCAGCACCTACTGAAACTGCTTCATCAGGATTTACATCCTTTCTAGCATCTTTGCCGAAGAAAGCTTTAACTTTTTCTTGTACCATTGGCATTCTTGTTTGACCGCCAACTAAGATGACTTCATCGACATCAGAAGCTTTCAGACCTGCATCATTTAGAGCTATTTCAGTTGGTTTCATGGTTCTATCAACTAAACCTTCAACAAGAGATTCTAACTTTGCTCTAGTAAGTTTGTGAACGAAATGCTTGGCACCTGATGAGTCAGCCGTAATATATGGTAAGTTTATTTCTGATTGTTGATTGCTGGATAATTCAATTTTTGCTTTTTCTGCAGCCTCTTTTAATCTTTGTAATGCAGCCGAATCATTATGCAAATCTAGACCTGATTCTTTTTTAAATTCATCAGCCAGGTAATCAATAAGTGCTATATCGAAGTCTTCGCCTCCCAGAAATGTATCCCCGTTTGTAGAAAGTACTTCAAATTGATGTTCGCCATCAATTTCTGCTATCTCAATGATAGAAACATCAAAGGTGCCTCCACCTAAATCATAGACGGCTATTTTTTGATCTCCTTTACCTTTATCAAGTCCATAAGCCAATGCTGCAGCAGTAGGTTCATTGATTATTCTCTTTACCTCCAGGCCTGCTATTTTTCCTGCATCTTTTGTGGCCTGTCTTTGTGAATCATTGAAGTAAGCCGGTACAGTTATCACTGCTTCTTTCACTTCCTGACCTAGATAGTCTTCAGCAGTTTTCTTCATCTTCTTAAGAATTTCTGCTGATACTTGTTGAGGGGCAAGCTTTTTTCCTTCCGCTTCTACCCAAGCATCGCCGTTTTCAGCAGCTATGATTTTATAGGGAACCATACCACTATCTTTTTTTACAACATCGTCGTCATGCTTTCTTCCTATAAGCCTTTTGATGGCATACAGCGTATTCTCAGCATTTGTCACGGCCTGATTTTTTGCAGAATCGCCTACTTTGACTTCTTCTCCATATGCCACCACAGAAGGTGTTGTTCTCTTTCCTTCTGAGTTTTCTATCACTTTAGCCTGATCTCCTTCCATAACAGACACACAAGAATTTGTTGTTCCTAAGTCAATACCTATTACTTTTGCCATTATTTAACTCCGCATTAAGTTGTTTTACATAAGATGGGGCTTATGAAGAGTATTTCAAGAGCTTTTAGTGATTTTTTTGAGATTTTTTTGAAACTACTACTTTTGAAGGCCTAAGAATTCTATCCATTATCGTATATCCCTTCTGAACAACATCTATAATGGTATTTTGCTCTAATGTATCATCTTCGATTACAGAAATAGCTTCATGTCTTTCAGGGTCAAAAGATTTATCATTAAACTCTATAGCTTTAATGCCTGCAGAACTTAAGGAACTTTCAAGACTTTTAAGAGTTAATTCTAAGCCCTCTTTTATTACATTTATTTCTTCTGAATCTTCACATGAAATGACAGCTCTTTCTAAATTATCACTAACTGATAGAAACTCTTTAGCTAAAGCTTCAACACCAAATAATCTAGCCTTAGTGACTTCTTGAGCAGCTATTCTTCTAACATTTTGGACTTCAGCTTTAGCTCTAAGGACTTGATCTTCAAGATCTTTAATAATATCTTCATCTGATTTTACTTCTTCGAGTTCAGTTGTTTCGTCTTCTAATAGTATTTCTTCAGAAACATTGTCACCATCCTCTACATTAATTTCAGTCTCTTGGTTTTCTATGTCTTTATCTTTTGTATTTTTATTCAAAGCTCGCTCCTTTCAGGCCTTATATGGGGCTGAAAAAATACTATTCAAGTTATTAGTCGCTTATAGGTCTTACGTACAGAACCATGCTGTGATCTATAATTTCGTAACCTTTTTCATGAGCAAGTATCTTTTGTCTCTCTTCTATTATGTCATCAGTGAACTCGATAACATCGCCTGTATCCAAGCAAACCATATGATCATGATGATCAGAGGGGGTTAACTCATAAACAGCATGTCCTTCTTCAAAATTATGCCTAATACAAATACCAGCTTGTTCAAATTGAGTAAGGACTCTATATACTGTTGCAAGCCCTACCTCTTCTCCAGCATCAATTAAACGTCTGTATATTTCTTCTGCACTTAAATGTGCTTTATCACCATCTTCAAGAAGTTCAAGTATTCTAAGCCTTGGTAAAGTTACCTTGAGTCCTGCTTTTTTTAATTCCGCATCGTCTGTCAATTTAATACCTTTAATTTATTAATAATATTGTCTAGTTAACATTATAATATTCATTCATATTTAAAAAAATATAAATGAAAATAAAACTATCGATCATAGGTCTTTTGATTCTCACTCTATCTGCAACTGGCTGCAGTATACCGAAAATGTACAAAGTTGTTGTAAGTCAAGGCAATCTTGTGGATCAAGAGATGATAGATAAACTAGAAATTGGTATGACAGAATCCCAAGTTAAATTTGTCATGGGCACACCTCTTATATCTGATACTTTTTTTCCAAACAGATGGGATTATTTCACAACAGTTACCCAAGGAGAGAACGTCTATACAGAACAAAAGATAGTACTCTTTTTTGAAGAGAATAAACTCGTCAAATGGGAAGGAGAGATTGATTCTGGTAATTGAGCTAAATAAAGAAATAAAGGAAGACGCAACCTACCATTACAGGTGATATATACCTAATACTAAAGTACCAAAACTTAAAAATAAAATTCTCTTCAACTTCAAGCTCGTCTAATACATTTTCTTTTTTCATAACCCAACCTACAAAAATGGCTATGAAAATACCTCCAAGAGGCAACATTATTTGGTTTGTTAAGAAATCGGTTGCATCAAAAAAGTTCTTTCCAAAGATAGTGAACTCTGAAAGAAGATTAAATGAAAGAGCACTAAAAAGCCCAATAAACCATGCAACAAAACCTAATAAAGCTGTGGCGGTTATTCTCTTTATTTTCAATGACTCTATTAGCCATGCAACACCTGGCTCTATAAGGGATATAGAGGAACTCAACGCGGCTATACTTAACAGTACAAAGAATAGGGTTCCAAAGAACACCCCTAAAGGCATAGAGCTAAAAGCAATAGGTAAAGTTACAAAAACAAGACCAGGCCCTTCTGACGGAGCTAGACCATTGGCAAAAACTATTGGAAAGATTGCTATACCGGCCAATAAGGCAACTCCTGTATCAAGTGCAGCCACTGATATAGCTGTTTTTCCTATATTTTGATTAGAAGGCATATACGCCCCATAGGCCATAATAGCCCCCATACCAAGACTTAAAGTGAAAAATGCCTGCCCAAGCGCCTCGAGCATAACTTCAGGTGTTATCTTGCTAAAATCTGGCTGGAACAAATAAATAAGCCCTTCTATGAAAGCTCCAGATTGAGTTGCATACAAGCATAAGAGCAGAACAATTACAAAAAGCATTGGCATTAGAGTATTTATCCATTTTTCTAAACCATCTAAAATCCCTCTGGCCACTACAAAAACAGTTATTGATAGAAATAAGGTGTGCCAGAATATGAGAGAAGATGGACTAGAAAGTAAAGCATTGAAACTTGAAGTAGAGCTTTCGGCAGTAATATCTTGAAATCCATTAAAAACATAAGAAAGCGCCCATCCTGCGGCAACACTATAGAAGGAAAGAATCAATAAACCTGCCAAAGCCCCAGTAGCTCCCAATAAGGTCCAAGCACTAGTTGTATTGGCTTCTACAGCAAGAGCCTTCATGGTATTTGCAGGACTGCTTCTACCCCTTCTGCCTATCATAATCTCGCCAAGCATTATGGGTAGGCCAATAACTGCTATACAAGCCAAATAAACAAGAACAAAAGCACCGCCACCGTTATCTCCAGCCATATAAGGAAATTTCCATATATTTCCTAAGCCAACAGCAGAGCCAGTAGCGGCGAGTATGAATGTCCAACGACTAGACCAAGTACCATGTATAGACTTTCTTTCTTCAGACATATTAATTATAGATCTCTATAGGGTATGTATAAGGATTTATCCAATAGGTAAAGATTAACATAAGACAAATACACAAGATAATGCTTATTTTATTGATCAGTTCCTTGTAAGAGCTATCAAATAAAGAAATTATTGAGTTTATAAAATTTATATGTCTTGCTACATATACTACTGACAGTAAAAAAAGTATTCCGCTTATAGGGTTTATAAATATGGTTAAGAGACCTCCAAAAATTGCAGAAATAAATGGAATTAAGGAAAAAAAAGTTAATTGTTTTTTTAAATTTTCATTACTACTAGATCTGATTGACCATATGTTGCCAGAAAGAAAAAATAGTAAAACTGAAAAATATATTTGTGCTGAGTGAGCTAGAAAATAAGCGACGTTATCAGATGTAAACCAAAGTGAAGATGTAAGAACTATCAATGGTGTTATAGAAACATAAGCTATTCCTTGTATTGATCTAAATAAAACATCTTCATCTTTCATGTCTGATACAATTTTATATCAAAGTTGAGACTCAAGCTGTGGCAAAAAAAAATAAAAAAAGCAAAAATACAATTTCTGAAAATAGAAAAGCTAGGTTTGACTTTGAAATTTCTAAAAAGTTTGAAGCCGGTTTATCTCTTTTGGGATGGGAAACAAAAAGTATAAGAGAGAATAATGCTCAAATTGCGGAAGCTTATACACTTCTTAAGGATAGCGAAGCTTATCTGATAGGAAGTTATATTGATCCTTTGAAGAATAGTAATCAGGAGATGGATCCAACTAGATCACGAAAACTACTCCTCAATAGAAAGGAATTAAATGAGATCATCAAATCAACCTCTCAGAAAGGCAATACTTGCATACCAACTAAACTTTACTGGAAAAATGGTCTTATAAAATGCGAAATAGCACTCGCAATAGGCAAGAAATCCCAAGATAAGAGAAATACCATCAAATCCAGAGACTGGGATCGTCAAAAAGCTAAAGAGTTAAGAGAAAGGAACAAAAATTAGTTAAGTTTCAGAAGGAAAGGTATAATCTCGCAGCTTTTTGGGGGCGAACTGGCTTCGACAGTAGATATAAAACCTCAAGTGCATGTCGAGAAGGTAATAATTCTCGTTAAAAAATTATTGCAAACTTGTTAGTTGGCGAAAACGCAGACTACGCTCTAGCCGCTTAATTGGCTAGCTGTCCTTGGTAACGTGCTCGTGCGCCTCCAAAGACAGACGATTTCACGAGATGCTGAAATTGCTCTTCTCATTAGTAATTTCTTAAGAATAAATTGAGATCGTCTTTTAATCCCTGTTTATCGGGTGACAAAAGATTAAATTAATAGATAAAACTAAACATGTAGATCTTGTGGCAGAGTACTAGTGGACGCGGGTTCAATTCCCGCCGCCTCCACCAAAAGTGCTATCATATTTTCATGGTAGAACAACAAATTCTCATAACAATAGCAACGCTTGCCGTAACTCTAGCT
>SGZM01000024.1 GCA_004214065.1 Gammaproteobacteria bacterium
AAATGGCGCCAGTATGAGTATCACTTGCTCCAACCATACCAAATTTATAAGGGTTACCTCTTCCTTCTTCTTCCATACCTAAACCGTCAAGATAAGCTTGTCTTACGTAACTACCGAAAGGTCTGCTATACGCTGAATTTCCAACTCTTTGCCACATAATTTCAAAGTCAGCCCATTCATCATTTGGAGATAAAATTGGGTGAGTTTCTGAAGTACCTTTTACTTGTGTCATTTCTACAAGAGGTTCATTTCGCATTCTAAATTCAGCATATTGAGTACTAATAGGAAGCCCTTCCCAGTTTTCCATTTCAAACATTTGTCCGTTTGATCCATTAGAGTTATGAGGTATAGCTATTGTATCGACACCGTTATCTCTTAAATCATCCATCCATGACCAAAGATTTTCAGGGTTTACGGATTTCAATCTTGTAAAAGGCTCTACAGTAAATTTATTTCCTTTATAAATGACATTTCTATGTAGATTGGCATTTTCAAGAGGAGGCGAACCCTCAAAATTGCAGCCATTTCCAGTTAAAAGGCAACCTAATGCAGATGCGCCTTGGGTATTGGCTGATCTAGTAGTTGAAGCAGTATATTCATATGCTACAAAAGTAGTGAAATTACCTGGATCATTATGCCTCTGAGCACTTTTAATTACATCCTTCCAAGCAGTTCTATGTATATCCACATCATATATCGTTGAACCTCTGGCTGTATCTCCAGTTAAGTAGGCTACTGTTCTAGTCCAAATATTACTATATTGAGCTATATTTCTAACGTAGTTTTGAAAAAGTTGCGACCTTGCAGCTATAGATTCCTGATTGAGATTTTCCGGGGCATTTAGATTATGAAAAGGTTCAGTGCCTGCCCTGCCATTATTTGGATCAGCCCACCCCTCAACGCTTCCCAAAAGAAATCCATGATCTGTGACAGCATAGAAATCTAAAGGCTCTCTAAGTTGCATGTCATAACCGAGGGGGTGTTGAATAGCATTACCTTTAGCATACTCGTATGCATCATCAGGTGTGGCTGTTGTACCGAAGATGTAAGCATCAAAGGAATGCTTTGTATGAACATGAAGATCTCCAAAATAAACATTTTTTTCTTCACTAAAACTTGCAGTACTTCCTGGTTCTGGATCAGTAACAGCTAAGTCTTCGGTGTAGTCGACAATATCATTAGGTGAAGTGCAACTCCAAAGCCCAAAGAGTAAAAAAATGCCTATTAAAATACAACGTAAATTATTCATGCTTCCCCCATTTAAGAGAGAATAATTTAACAATTTTAGTAGAGGTTGGAAAGGTTATGTTTTGTCAAAAGTATGACAGAACAGAAACGTAATATTATTCACAATATGTTTCATACATCATCGGGAAGAATATTACTTACTGTAATTCCTTCATTATCTGGGACATACCAAATAGGGGAACTCCAGGCTCTTTCTTGTATAGTTGCAGGGAGATCCTCTCTCGGTTTTTCTCCAGACTTTAAAGCATCCCATGTGGACCATCTACAAGTAGGATTTTCCAAAACTCTAACATAATAGAAAGCTTTGAGATTAGGATCAAAGTCAGGGTCTTCCCATACCGTTTTTAATTCGTCTGCACCTGAGTTTCCAGAAATTTGACAGTTAGTTAAATTTACAGAGGCACCGCTATCATTACATAAATTAGTTTCAGGATTTGGTTTCCTTCCATCCGAACAAGCTACATCGTATATTTCTTCATGCGGTTTACCGCTTAATTCAGTCCATCCTTTAATTATTTGTACTCTATCTAGAGGAGCTCGTTTAACATCCCTTAAGGCCCAAACTAGAAACTGAGGAGCTTGATTACCAGATTGAAGCATATCAGAACCCATACTCACTGCATTTTTATAAGCAAAATTTACAGGATCATTTTGGTCAAAGGCTTTGTCTATTTGATAACCGCCAAAAAATCTAACTTTTATTCTGCTTCCAGTAGTTGCGAAGGTTTCCTTTCTTCTAAAAGCATCGTAAATAGACTCTCTGGTATTGTTTTCAGCCCAAACAGCTGCTAACCCTGAAGCGCCCCACTCTGTATATCCTGTGTCAATATATTCCTGATCTCCTACCTCGGTATACCCACGAATTATCACATTTGAACCGGATTCTTCAATTTGTTCTTTAAAAGCTTTTGTTAAAGGTGCAGCTCCCCTTAATTCTGGAGTGCCATCGAGAATACCAATTTTGGAATGATAATCTGACTCTTTATCAGATACAGCTCCAGTGTGTGTATCACTGGCACCTACTAACCCAAATTTGTAAGGATTGATTTTAAATTCTGCATCCAAGGACAGACCTCTTAGATAGGCATTCCTCACATAGCTTCCAGTTGGGCTTGAGTAAAATGGAGATGCAACTCTATTATTCATAATTCCAAAGTCAGCCCATTTATCATTGGGTGAAAGCAGCGGGTGCGTATCCGAAGTACCTTTTACTTGGGTGATCTCAACCAAAGGTTCGTTCCGCATTCTTTTAGTTGCATATTCATCATCCATAGGGTTACCAGCCCAATCCACTAATTTAAACATTTGTCCATTAGAACCATTAGAGTTGTGGGGAATGGCAAGACTCTCAACACCCAAACCTCTTAAGTTATCCATCCAATCCCATAAGTCTTCAGGATTTCTAGAATCGACAATGGAAAAAGGCTGTATTGGAGCTCTACTATCTTTAAAAATCACATTTCTATGTAAATTACTTTGACCAGGTCCGCTTGAAGTAAACTCGTAAGCGATGAAGGTAGTAAATTCTCCTGGATTGTTGTGTCTCTCAGCGGCTTCGGCAACATCTCTCCATGCAGAATGATGAGTCTCTCTATCATAAGCCGAAGTTCCGTAAATCGTATCTTCCTGAAGATAAGCCCCTAATATTTTTAGAGGATTTCTGGATGGTGTTACTAGTTCTCCAGTAAGCAAATTCGCAAATAAGCCAGCTCTTCTAACAAAAGTATTAGTATTTAAATTTTCTGGATCATTTAAGCCATGGAGATCTGAAGCAAAATCTAATTGTCCTGGTTTAGTATCAGGATCAGCATAAGCTCGAATCATCCCAAGCCAAGCTGCATGATCCGTTATGGCATAAAAATCTAAAGGGTCATCAAGTTGCATATCAAAACCTAAAGGATGTTTAATTGCACCTCCTTTTGCATATCTATAAGCGTCATCAGGCGAGGCTGTAGTTCCAAATATAAAAGCATCGAATGAATACATAGTATGCACATGGAGATCTCCAAAAAAAGCATCTCTGTTAGTATTTCTTTCAATCTCTTGAGAGACTTTGGAATTATCTAAAGCAAAATCTGCAATATCATCTTTTATAGAAAAAACATTGTTGGCCCCTAATACAAAAATTATGACTGCAAATAGCAAGGCTATTACAAAAGTTCTTATTACAATACTCATACAAACTTCCCCAGGTTGATTAACAAGCAATTTAACAATTAAATAGAGCCTTGAAAAGGCTATGTTTTGTCAAAATTCTGACAAATATTGCAAAATATATAAAATACTGTATATTTATACAGTATGAAAGATATATATAGAAAAAATAGACGCTCAAACCAGCCAATGGCAATTAGAAGCGCAGAAGCAGTAGAGTTTACAGAAGCATTAAATTATTTTTGGATGGATAGATTAATTACTTCTTTATACATAGTTTTGTCAGTATCACTAACAGTTATCTCTCTAGCTTTAATGCTGGGTATAACTATTTAATTAATACCTGAATAGTTCTTATCCTGTTAAGCTTTTTAAATGAGCTTAGAGGTTATTTACTATAATTTCCTTATACTTTGGACTGCTATAGCTTTAGTAGTTTTCATCACCCTATTTTATAAAAATGCTTCTTATGGTCGATTTATAGGTAAAGATTCTTCTTTTACTCTTCCTTCTAGAGTTGGATGGGTGATCATGGAATCACCTACCGTCATAGTTATACTTATTTTTTTAATTTTATTTTTTAAAAATATTGGAATCACTGAGATAATTTTCAGTCTCATTTGGCTATCGCACTATACACACAGAACCTTTATTTGGCCCTTTAGAGCTAAACTAAAAGGAAAAGAAATGACCACCGGTGTGGTCTTAATGGCACTTATATTCAATCTAGTGAATATCACTTTGCAGTGTATTTGGATATTTATACTGAGTTCATATGATCAAAATTGGATCTTCTCCTCAGTTTTCATAAGTGGCTTGATTTTATTTTTCATAGGGATGTCAATCAATATTAAATCCGATAGCATCCTAATGAAGTTACGAGAAAATAATGGTGAAGGCTATCATGTGCCCCATGGCTTTTTATATAAGCATGTAAGTTGTCCAAATTATTTTGGGGAAATTATTGAATGGTTTGGATGGGCATTGCTTACCATGAGTCCTGCAGGGTTAGTTTTTTTTATTTGGACATTTGCAAACCTAGTACCCAGAGCAAAATCAAATCATGATTGGTCAAAAAGGAATATTAAAAATTATCCAGTTAATAGAAAGTCTATTTTTCCTTTTATCTATTGAAATAAGATAATTAAATACACTTGTTAATAAATTAGACTAACTTTATTCTATCGTTATTAACTAGACTTGATAGGAGATATGCATGGATCTTGAATATGGACCACAGTACGATGATTTTAGAGCTGAAGTCATTAACTTCATAAAGGAAAATGAAAATACAAAACTGAGCGGGCCACCTAGGAGCGAAAGTAGAGTTGAGTGGCAACAAAAATTAATAGATAACGGTTACTTTGCCAGATCAATACCCAAAGAATACGGTGGCTATGGTGGCGATATGGATATTATCAAACTTAGAATTATTGCAGAAGAATTTGCAAAGTCCCCTATCCCGAAGCCTGCTGGAGGCCAAGGCATCCAAATGCTTGTTCCAACTTTGCTTTCTTTAGGAACAGAAGAACAAAAACAAGAATATATAAGACCTACTTTGAGAGGTGAAATTCTCTGGTGCCAAGGTTATTCAGAGCCTAATTCTGGAAGTGACTTAGCTAGCTTGCAAACTAAAGCAGAACTGGATGGGGATGAATGGGTTATTAATGGTCAAAAGATATGGACTAGTACAGCACACCTTTCTCAAATGTGCTTTATTTTGGTAAGAACAGAACCTGACGCTCCTAAACATCAAGGCATAAGTTATCTATTGATGCCGATGGACGCTGAAGGAATTGATAGACGACCTATAAAACAAATGACTGGTGACTCCGATTTTAATGAATTATTTTTAACGGATGTAAGGATACCTGCTGGAAATATAGTAGGTGCAAGAGGTGAAGGCTGGAAGGTTGCTAATGCTACTCTTGGACATGAAAGAGGTTCTTTGGCTGACCCAAATGTGACTCAAAACAGATTAAACTCCCTTATTGATCTAATGAAAAATGAAACGATAGATGGGCAGAGAGTAATAGACAAACCCATCTTTAGAGACAGGCTCCTTTCAATACAAGGAAGATTAATGGCACAACACTCAAACGCATTAAGGATTCTTTCATCCCAAATCAATAAAGAACAAGATGCAACTCTTGCCAAGTTTATTGTCAAGCTTCAAGGCACAGAATTAAGACATGAGCTTGAAGGTCTTGCGATTGATGCTATGGGTGAACTCGGGACTCTCTATGAGGATAGCCCCCATTTAAGAGATAACGGTGTATGGCAAATGACTTACATGTATTACCTCGGGTTAATTATTGGTGGCGGCACTAATCAAATACAAAAAAATATCATTAGTGAACGTGCATTAGGAATGCCTAAAGAACCAAAAGTTCAAGGAGCGTAATTATGTATTTTGGATTATCAGAAGAACAAAAAAGTTTAGAAGAAAATATCAACAGATTCCTTGCTGACAATGCCCCTTTAGATACGATCAAAGCAGTAGCAGAAGGCGATACCGACAAAGCTAGAGAAGTTCATCGAGGCATTATTGATTTAGGATTAAGTGGTCTTGTAGTGCCTGAAGAATATGGCGGTTTAGAGTTAAATATGCTCTTTGCTACTGTAGTTTCTGCAGCCTTGGGATCAGGAACTGCTCCAGTACCTTATGTAGGATCTTATGTTATGGCTCCGCTAGCTATAAATTTAGGCGGAGAAGAAAATCAAAAAAACCAGTGGCTACCTAAAATAGCAGGTGGCGAATGTGTGATTGGAGTTGGACTATCTGAATATGTTGGAGCAAGAGAAGATGCAGGAATTGAGTTTGTAAATGGCAAATTGTCCGGCAGATGTCTTTTTATAGTGGATGGTAAAGATGCCGATGCTTATCTTCTAGCTAATAAATCTGGAGAATTGTATATAGTGGATTCTTCAAACTCCGGTATTGAAGTTATAGAGCTTACTACAGTCGATAAAACCAGAACTTCTATTGAGCTTATCTTAAAAGATGTAGATGCAGAATTGCTTCCAGGCTCAACCGATAAATCAGTTATCGAAAAAGTATTAGATGCAGGCAGATTAATGTTAGCAGCAGATACAGTAGGGGCGGCACAAGTTATGCTCGATAAATCGGTTGCTTATTCCTTAGAAAGAAAACAATTCGGAAGATTAATAGGGTCCTTTCAGGCAGTAAAACATATGTGTGCTGAAATGGCAGCTGATCTAGAACCTTGCCATTCAATGATATGGCATGCTGCACATTGCCTGGATAATGTCCCCGAAGAATCTCGTTTGATGGCGTGCCAGACAAAGGCTCACATATCCGAAGTAGGAAAACAAGTTTCCAAAACAGCAACTGAAGTTCATGGCGGAATGGGATTCACAGATGAACTTGGCTTACATTATTGGTTCAAAAGAATTGGACTAAATAGACAGTTATTAGGTTCGCCTGAGCTTATTAGAGAAGAAGCAGGAAGAATACAAGGTTTCGATCAGTAATATGCGAAACCCCTTCGATACAGATGATCGTAAGTCATTTAGAGAGATGGTCACTAAATTTTTAGAAACTGAAATTTGGCCTAATGTAGATGAATGGGATGAGGCAGGACAATATCCTCACGAGATTAATGAAAAGGTCTGCGAGCTAGGAGTGTTCGGTTTCGGTATAGATGAGAAATATGGTGGTCTTGGCTTTGATGATCAATTCATGAGAAAAGATATTTCTGTTGAAATGGGAAGAACTAGTGCCGGTGGTCTTTTTGCTAGCGTAGGCTCTAGGAATATTATGCTAGGTCCTCTTTCGGAATTAGCGAATGAAGACATAAAGTTGAAAGCCCTTCCCGATCTATTGTCGGGTAAGAAAGGAGGTTCTTTGGGTATTACCGAACCCGGTGGCGGTTCTGACGTAGCTCAGATGAAAACTGTAGCTCATAAAGATGGGAACGAGTGGGTATTGAATGGCTCAAAAACCTTTATCACTGGAGGCATGCAGGCCTCATACTTTGTAATCGGTGCCAGAACAGGCAGCGAGGGTCTGGGAGGTATATCTTTATTTTTTGTTGAAGCAGACACTCCTGGGTTTACAAGATCTGCCATTGAGAAAAAGATGGGATGGTGGAGTTCCGATACTGCAACACTCTATTTTGATGACTGTAGAATCCCAGCGGACAATTTAATGGGGGAAGAAAATAAAGGCTTCTATGCCATTATGAATAATTTTAATTACGAAAGATACATGATGGGTGCACAGATGCTCGGAATGGCAAAAAGATGTTTTGAAGAATGCATTCAATACAGTCAAGAGAGAAAAACTTTTGGTAAAAGTCTTATAGAACATCAAGTTATAAGGCATAAATTAGCGGATATGTCTGCAAAGATAGACGCCATGGATGCCTACCTTAATCAAGTTGCTCAGCTTATGAATGATGGTGAAATGCCTGTTGCAGAAATTAGCAAAATCAAATTCTTTTGTTCCGAGTGTATTGAGTCAATTGCCAGTGAGTCTATGCAAATACTAGGAGGCGCAGGATACTTAAGAGGCAATGCTGTAGAGAGGATCTATAGAGAAGTAAAAGTCATGGCTATTGGAGGAGGATCTAAAGAGATAATGAAGGATCTAACCGTCAAACAACTTGGACTATAATTTATATACTTTCTCAGCAGTCCTATAAAACAAATTCTCTTTATCAGTTTCTTCAAAATCTTTTACTAACTTCTTATAAGCATTCCAGATAACAGGATAAGAAACGGACTGTTTATCAACAGGAAAATTACTTTCAAACATACATCTTTCAGACCCAAAACAATCAAGAGTATAAAGATAATAACTACCCTGCTCCGAGATAATCTCATCAGAAGTAGCAGGTTTCTCTCTCTTGTGCCAATCCCAACCATTCACAGGCATGGCTAATCCACCAAGCTTTGAATAAACATTCTTACACTGACTGAGATCATGGATATCTTCTTTCCATTGTTCAAAAATTTCTTCTCTTTTGCCTTTATAAGGCCCTATACCTAAGGGGCCTCCAAAATGATCATGAATAATAACTAAATCAGGAAGGTTTTTAGCCAACTCGGTGAGGTCTTGAATCTGATTATGATAGTGCCATGTATCAAAAACCATATTTAAAGAAGATAGCTCCTGGAGACCTTCTTGAAACTTATCTTCTAAATAAATATGAGGCGTAGGATGAGAATGTGCATTTTTTACTCTCTCATCTTCATCCCACCCTCCAGCATGACGTATACCTCTGAAAAGACCATTACCCTTTTCTTGATGCTGCTCCAAAACCTCTTTAACAGAACTACCTAGCATCATATTGGCATGTCCAATAATTCCTGCAATCTGTGCTTGTGATTGATCCGAACTTGCTTGCCCGGCTATTTCTACAACAAATTCTGTCTCGCCAACAGGCTTAAATTGTTCAGGGCCATCGGGGTAATATTCTTGGCCACAATCTATAAATACAGTTTTCTTAATATTGTGGCCACTCGAAGTATCTTTCCATAAGTCTTCTAAAAGGTACCTATAACTGTCCTTAACTCCAGGGGGGTTAGGTGGTCCGTGCCAAAGATGATGATGAGGATCAATGATTTCCCTGTCAGGATCAATGATTTCCTCTTGTACTCTGTCTATCCAGCCTTCAACCTCATGAATCTTTGCCATTCTATTTCTCTTTTATTACATTCAAAGCGTAACCAAAAATATCAGCTATTTCATCTATTTGTTTGTCTTTTGATGTTCCAGCTCCATGCCCCGCTCTAGATTCTACCCTCAATAAAATAGGGTTAGAGCACCCTTGAAGCTCCTGTAATCTCGCCGCAAACTTATAAGAGTGAGAAGGAACCACCCTATCGTCTCGTGAAGAAGTGGTAATTAATGTAGTTGGGTAACAAACATCCTTTTCAATATTATGATAAGGGGAATAGCTAAGTAAGTTTAAAAAGTCTTCTTGCTTCTCAGGCTCTCCATAGTCACTTTCCCATGCCCACCCAATAGTAAACTTATGGAATCTAAGCATATCGAGAACACCTACCTGGGGTATGGCTACTTTAAATAAATCTGGATACTGGAGCATAGTCGCTGCAACCAATAGTCCTCCATTAGATCTTCCAAGCGAGGCTGTAGTGTCAGGAGAGCCTATGCCCTCTGAGTGTAGATGTTTAGCAGCAAATGCAAAATCATCAAAAACATTCTGCTTATTCAAAAGCATTCCTGATTTATGCCAAGAATCTCCATACTCTCCTCCACCTCTTAGATTTGCTACTGCTAAAACTCCACCTGATTTAATCCACATATAAAAGGTTTTGCTGAAGTAAGGTAATATTGAAATATTAAAACCACCATAACCGTAAAGAAGCACTGGTGTTTCTGAAGATATCTCTAACCCCTTTTTGTGCGCTATATGAATAGGGATATCTGTCCCATCTTTTGATTTATAAAAGTTTAAATTACTTTCATAGTTTTCAACCTTTAAACCTTTGATTATAGTTTCCCAATAAAGCTTGTATTCGAGTGTATTAAGATCTAGTTCGAATATACGCTGGGGAGATGTAAAATTAGAGAATTCAAAATAAGAAACTTCATTTCCTAATTTTCCAGAAAAACCAGCCAGGGTGCCTTTACCTTCAAACGAAAGTTGTTCTAAGAAATTGCCATTAAGATCGTAAAACTCTACTTTGGAAATTGTATCTACAAGGTAATTAATTATTATCTTATCCCCTGCAATAGAAGCACCTGAAATAGGAAATTTTTTTTCAGAAATTACTTCGCTCCACTTGAAGTTAAGATTTTCAATTTTTAAAGATAGAATTTTTCCATTTGGAGCATCGAGGTTAGAAAAAAACCAAAGTGTATCTTCGTTACCACCAATGAATCTATAAGTAGCCTTGAATTCATCGATAAGCGGTATGAAATTTAGATCTTTATCTAAACTGATCGATAAGAAATTTCTTTCATCAGTACCTTCCCCTATAGATAAGATTCTATATGAACCTTTTTCAGGGACACTGATAGACCATGAATAATCTGGATTTTGTCTATCCTCATATATAAGTACATCGTCTTCTTGTTTATCGCCTAGTTTATGAAAAAATAACTGTGGGCTTCTATTGATATCTGATAATGCCTCCTCAGGTTTATTGTATTTTTGATAATAAAAACCTGAACTATCGGACTCCCAGGTAGCATAAGAGAATTTAGACCACTCAATCAAGTCATCTGTAGTTTTTTCTGTATCAATTTCAAGTACTTTCCAAGTTCTCCAATCCGAACCGCCATCAGATATTGAATACGCAAGATACTCGCCATTAGGACTTACGCTAATATCCGATAAAGAAACTGTGCCATCTTCAGAGAATTTATTAGGATCTATGAGAATCTTTGGCTGGCAATTATCACATTGCTTCATCATAAAGATGGATTGCTGTTGAATGCCATCATCTAAATAATAAAATGTTTTATTCCCTCTTCTAATAGGTATGCTGATATCAGAAGTAATCCACACATCCTCTAGATCTGCTTTTATTTTCTTTTGATAGTTATTGGCAATCAGAGAATCAGTTAACTCATTCTGTTTTTTTACCCACGCTAGAGCTTCTACGCTTGAGAAATCTTCAAGCCATCGATAAGGGTCATCAATTTTTTCACCAAAAACTGATTCTTGAATAAAATCTTTTTTTGTATCTGGATATTTCATTTGTTCTGACTTAGAGTCACACCCTATTAAAATGATAAGAAAACAAACATTAACTAGTCTTATCAATACAATCCCCTTTTTATTACTATATTAAGTATAAATGAAAAAACTATGATGAATATTATGAATAAATTAATTACTAAACTCTTAATCACATTGTTCATAATTTTTCAGACCTCTATAGTTTTGAGCGCAAATAAAGATCAATCTTACGTCATCGGATTTGGCTCTTGTATAACTGAAAAAAGAGAACAGCCAATATGGGGAACAATTGAAAAAGAAGATATAGATGAGTTCTTCTTTATGGGAGATAACGTTTATGGAGACACAGAAGATGGTCTTTTGTACGGAATGAAAGCTTCGTACGAAAAACAAAAGACAATGTTTCCTGATTGGCTCTTTAAAAAAAAATTAAATGCTATCTGGGATGATCATGATTATGGAAAGAATGATGGAGGAGTTGAATACCCCCTGAAAGATCAAGCCCAAAAATTATTTCTAGAATTCTGGAATGTAGATAACGAAGATCCAAGGAATACCAGAGAAGGCATTTACTTTAGTGAAGCAACGAATATATTGGGAAGAAAGGTCAATTTAATTGCACTTGATACCAGATATCATAGATCTCCTTTAGATCAGGCAGATAAACCTTATTCCCCTACTGAAGATACGAGCAAAACTATACTTGGAGAAGATCAGTGGGATTGGTTGAGTAAGGTTTTAAAATTGGATAGCGATCTAATAATAGTTGTATCATCCATTCAAGTTCTGCCCACAAATCACATATTTGAAAAATGGCATAATTTTCCTCATGAAAGAGATAGGCTCCTAAAACTTTTAAAATTAACCAATAAGCCAGTCATCGTACTATCTGGTGACAGACATAAAGCAGGTCTTTATGAACAAGGGAACATAGTTGAAATGACATCATCTTCCCTCAATAAACCAATATCGAGGCCTCTAGCAGCTGTATGGGATATATTTTTTAAAGAGACTGATGAATTATTAATTGGTGAAATGTACTACAAAGAAAACTATGGAATCTTGAACTTTACCCCTAAGGGCGTTTCTATTTCCTTGAAGAATCTGAAGGGTGAAACAATTATTTACAAAGAGATATAAAAAAAGGGGTCATAAGACCCCTTTCTTTTATTTAGCATCTTTAATTCTAACGGTTGAATAACTTCTTCCATTTGTACATTCTGATGTTGCATCTAAAGCTTCCACTTCAGGAGTTCCACTTAGGTTCTCACCAAAATTATCGACATCTTTTCCATATGCAGCAGGAGAATTGGCGTATAAAGAATAGATGTAATCAAAATCGTATTCTCCCATGCCAGAAGATGGGAACATCATTTTTCTTCCCATATTATCTCCAGTTGACTTAGCTTTCTTAGCAAAATCCATATAGACATCAAAAGCCTTTCTCATCGTTACACCTTCTTTTAGTGTGCATTCAGTGAATCGAACAAAGCCATTCTCGCCAGGTTCTCCGTCAGGAGCTGAAATAGCCCACTGCCAGACGTCTACAACCCTTTCATTAGTTACAGGTAAAGAGCTCATCATAGAACCCCCTTCTCTTAACCATTGATCGATGGCACCATATTGTTCACTAGAAGATGGCCAAAGATTTAACCAGACGTAATCAACTCTTTGCATGTCATCAGAAAAGTAAGGTGTGAAGACTGCTGTTTGCATTGAATCCCAAGCACTTTTATCGTCCATCCAATCTACAAATTTATCACCCCACTTCAGCAAGTCATCCATGTCCTTATTCTTATTGAATTTTCCCATGAAGTATTCCGCCTTATTCGCGACAGGTTCATATTTGTAGTCTTCAGCTATTAAGAAAGTTGAAAATGCTAGTATTAAAATAAGTAATTTTCTCATCTTATTTTTTCATCCAAATTGAGGTCATCTGCATGACTAAAATTGTAAGCACTAATAGTCCACCAACCACATCAGGCATTAAATTAAATGCAGTACCTGGACTCCAATAATCTATGAATCTTTGAGCACCTTCACTAATTTCAGTCCCTGAACTCTGTAATGCAACAAATGCACCAGCTATACCATTATTAGCCCATTCAACTGCAGCAAGAGTGAAATTCACTTGATAATCTATGACCAAACAAAAAACTGTGACAACTGCTTTTGAAAAAGTATTGCCTGATTCACCGACCATATTAGCCGCACGAAAGGTTACCCAAATTAAGAAAGATAGTCCTGCCATCCAAGCAGCGTTCGCCAAGCTTGCTAGCTGAAATAGATTCCAAACTTCAAATTCTGTAAACATTAAATTCTCCTATTAACTGTTTATATATACACAAAAAAACGTCACCTAAACGACATAAAAGCGTCACATTGACGAAATTCCAATAGTTACAATACTACAGTTACTGAGAATTATTCTCAATAAATAATTATTACAATTGGAGTAGGTTATGAATGAAATGGATATGTGGAATTATATGCAGACTGCTGTTAGCACTGGCGCAACACAAGGCATAGGTATAGCAATAATGATAGGTTTAGGTTTTTGGATATCAGGAGCTATGTACAACAGTACTGACAAAAATATTATAGGAAAAATTACAGCAAGTGTTTTTGTTTTAACTGTTGCGGTATTTTATCTCTTTAATGGAGCCTTAGTTGAATGGAACCTCAATCAGGTAGCTGCTGGTTTGTCTTATCTAAAAGAAACTACTGAAGGTATTTCACCAGGGGGTCAAGTCATTATTGATGCAAACGATCCAGGTGCACCTTTTTCTTTAATGCCTAATTTGGTTTCAGGACTATTTTTACTTTCTGTTTTAGTGATGCAACTATCAGGAATTTGGATGTCAAAGAAAAGCTAATCTTTCAAAGAAAAAAAGGGGGCTAATGCCCCCTTTTTTTATATACAATATCGGCTAAGGAAAAAGACAATGCCAATTAAAATATATAGTACTGAGGGCTCTAGAGGTGTAAGACCAATATGGACTGCCGAAGAGATGGGTTTGGATTACGAGATTGAGATGATGCCCTTCCCTCCCAGATTCTTGAAGCCTGAATATCTAGAAGTTAATGTTCTCGGCACTATACCTTGTATGATAGATGGTAAAACTAAGATGACGGAATCCGTAGGTATAAGCCAGTATCTTGTAGATAAATACGGCCCTACCGATCTTAAAGTAAGTGTTGATGAAGAAGATTATGGAGCTTATCTAAATTGGTTAACTCATGCAGATGCTACTTTAACTTTTCCTCAAACAGTTTTTATTAGATACACATTACAAGAACCTGGGGTGGCTGATGCTGCAGCTGAGGGCTATAAGCGTTGGTTTGTTGCGCGACTCAAATTACTTGAAGCTACTCTCAATGATAGAGAGTACCTGTGCTCAGATAGATTCACTATAGCGGATATATGTGTAAGTTATGCTATTTACTTGGCCGGTACACTGGGAATTGAACAAGCATTCAAGCCTAATATAAAAAGATGGACGGACATGCTTTTTGAAAGAGAAGCATTTAAAAAAGTAATAGAATACAAGTACGACGGACCGGGACCCGCTGGACCAGAAGAACTTAAGTAAATATGGAATCTAGATCTTTAGAATGCCAATTCTTGAGCGACGACATGTCGGGCGTAAGCTTGGTCAAGAAACATGTTGAAGAGCCGGGACCTAAAGAAGTATTAGTTAGAGTAAAAGCAAGCTCCGTAAACTTTCCTGATTACCTCATGACACAAGGTAAATATCAGCATAAACCCGAACTTCCTTTTGGGATGGGAATGGAAGGATCAGGAATAATAGAAAAACTTGGCAGTGATGTTAAAGATTTCAATGTTTCTGATGAAATTACTTTCGGTGCTCTCGGTAAAGGTGCCTTCTCAGATTATTTAATTCTTAACGAAAGGGCTATAGACATAAAACCAAGTAATCTTTCTTTTTCTCAGGCAGCAGCCTTTCAAACTGCTTACTTAACTGCCTACGTATCTCTGGTTAGAAGAGGGAATTTAAAACAAGGAGAAAATTTATTAGTTCACGGTGCTACAGGTGGGGTTGGTATGGCGGCTGTCCAACTGGGGAAATATCTTGGGGCAAATGTAATAGCCACAGGAACATCTGAAGAGAAACTTAATGTTACAAAAGAATGGGGTGCAGACCATACGGTCTTAACGCACAAAGATGGACAGGTTGAATTTCGAGAAGAAGTAAAAGACTTAACAAAAGGAAAAGGTGCTGATGTAATCTATGATCCGGTTGGAGGAGATGTCTTTGATCATTCTATAAGATGTATTAATTGGGGAGGAAGAATCTTGATTGTGGGATTTGCTAGTGGAAGAATCCCTGAACTTGCCATAAACATGGCATTAATTAAAGGCTTTTCGGTAATTGGCGTAAGAGCAGGTGAATATGGTCGTAAGAATCCTGAAGCAGGTATCGAAAATAATCAAGCCATAAGAGATATATGTGAAAAGGGTCACTTCAATCCTTATATTTGTAAGGAATTCGATCTTGATAAAGCTAAAGATGCTGTGGAGTACTTATCTCAAAGGAAACTTATAGGAAAAGTTGTTATTACCACTGGCTAACTACCTTCTGGTTGAATTAGCAATCTCCTTAAAATTCAGATCCTCGTATATAAACTGACTAAATTTAGTATTTGTAGGGCCTAGAAATTTCTAATACTGGAGGTCTCTTGTCTTCTCCAATCCATATAAAATGATGGGCTACCATACCAGGCTCTACATATTCAGGTCTTCCAATTATCTCCAAGTTATTTTCTGAACAATGCGTGTTGATTTCTTCAGGAGAATTACTTACAAAATAACGCTTCTCATTATCTTCGTCTTTGGCTACTGCATAACTAAACATGTATGTATTTTATATCTTAATGCAAAGAATTGGCCTCACTAATTCAATAAATTTTGCATATTCTATATTGAAGTCATCCTTATTAACTTTTAAGACAGGGATTAATTCTGTTTTTGTACCATCTACATATTGTCCGATCTCGTAATGGGTATCAGTAATAAGAAGGTCCATTTGGAGTTGGCCCTTCTTTAAGATTTGGGTAGCTTTCTTGCTTTCAGTTCCTATCAATAGACTAAATGAAGCTATTCTATCTAAATTCTCATTTTGAGTAGTGCATTCTAGGTTTATGAACTCTGACTTAAGGATAGAAGAAAAAAGAAGGAAAAAAATTATCATGATTTTATTAATCATAAGTACAAGGCTCTCCTCTGTATCTGCAAGTCCGAAGCTTTCTTTCCATTTGTTCTTGATTTATTTGTTTTA